>NZ_JALHQJ010000065.1 GCF_022842015.1 Nitrosomonas sp.
TTGCCATTACCATCTATTCCAAATTCACAGTCATCGGCACTTGCATTTGGATCACCCATATCAGCGCTTCCGCAAGCGGTTAAGAAAGCTAATAGTACTACAGTAAATATTGACAGTTTCATCACTTAATTTCCTTATTTAGATTTACCATATTTATCTTGAGGTTTTGAGTATATAACAGAACAGAAAAAATTTCCAAGCACTTGGTTAAGTGCCGTCTAACTTGTCTTCTATCATCCGATGCTTTCTTAACCGTCACGCAGAATCTCCATCAAATAAGTGCCATATTTATCGAGTTTGCGCGCACCGATACCGGTCACTTGACTCAATTCGTCTTCCGTTTGCGGGCATAAACGCACCAATTCGTGCAAAGTGGCGTCATGAAAAATTACATAAGCCGGAACACCATGCTCTTTAGCTGTCTTTGCCCGCCATGAACGCAACTGCTCCCACAAGGAGCGTTCGGCTGAATCCAAGGAAATCAAATCATCGCCACTGCGCTTTCTGGATAATTGCTCGATTTTTGTTTGTTGACGCAAACACACATTCTGCTGTCCTTTAAGCACAGCACGGCTCGCCTCAGTCAGATGCAAAGCACCGTGCCCTTCACTATCCGGTGTCAACAAACCCAGCGCAACGATTTGGCGAAATATCGCACGCCAAGTCTTTTCAGGAAAATCTTTCCCAATCCCAAAAGTACTGATTTTGTCATGATGCCATTCTTTTACACGATCGGTTAGATTGCCGCGCAAAACATCAATTAAATGACCTGCACCGAAAATCTGCCCCGTACGATAAACGCACGACATTGCTTTTTGCACTTCCACCGTCGCATCCCACACTTGGGGCGGATTTAGACAAATATCGCAATTTCCACACCCCGCTGTCTCGATACTCTCACCGAAATAACTTAGCATGCGAGTACGGCGACAAGTAGTCGTTTCGCACAACGACAGCATGGCTTCCAGTTTACGCGCGGCCACTTGTTTAAATCTATGCTGCGCCTCGGATTCTTCAATCATACGCCGCTGCTGAATGACGTCGCCAAGACCATAGGCCATCCAAGCGTTAGCGGCTTGTCCATCACGACCAGCGCGGCCGGTTTCCTGATAATAACCTTCGATACTTTTCGGCAAATCCAGATGCGCAACAAAACGCACATCCGGTTTATCGATTCCCATACCAAACGCAATCGTAGCAACCATGATGATGCTCTCTTCGCGCAAAAACTTTTCCTGGTTCAAGCTTCGTTGCTGCATGCTCATGCCGGCATGATAGGCTACCGCACTCAAACCCTGCTTCGCTAACCAAAGGGCGGTCTCTTCCACTTTTTTACGCGACAGGCAATACACAATCCCAGCATCTCCTGGATGTTCCGCTTGGATGAAAGTCAACAGCTGTGAGCGGCTATTGGTTTTATCGACAATTTGATAACGAATATTCGGGCGGTCAAAACTCGACACAAATACCTTGGCTATGTTCAGCCCAAGACGCTCGATGATTTCTTTACGCGTATCCATGTCAGCGGTTGCTGTCAATGCAATACGGGGAACCTCAGGAAAGCGCTCGTGTAAAATTGATAATTGTATGTATTCTGGTCGGAAATCATGCCCCCATTGCGAAACGCAATGCGCTTCATCAATTGCGAACAAGGCAATTGGAATGCGTGCAATCAGATTCAGAAACCGCGCAGTCAACAAGCGCTCAGGCGCCACATACAACAAATCAAATTCATCCGCTAAAAGCTTCTGCTCAACTTGGATGGCTTCTTGTTGTGACAATGAAGAATTCAGCACCGCGGCACGCACCCCAATTTCGTGCAATGCGGTGACTTGATTCTGCATCAAGGCAATGAGTGGAGACACGACAATAGCAACACCATTGCGCAATAACGCTGGAATTTGATAGCACAATGACTTACCACCACCCGTTGGCATCAATACCAAACAGTCGCCCCCACTGGCGAGATGCGCAATGACTTCCGCTTGCTGTCCGCGAAAAGCTGGGTAACCAAAAACTTCTTTAAGTATGTTGAGTGCTTCGGACATTCAGAATTGAACTACTGCAAATTGACTTTTACGAATCGTAAAGACTTTACTCATGATACTACAATAGAATACACATCCAGACGCTTGCATGTTCACTTCCATTCAGTCGATTGGATGATAATCGTTAATGTCTTTTCAAATTATTCATGTGGTTGTGCTGGTATAATTCTATCTAAATGAACTTTTAATTATAAAATTTGTGACATTAGTTTGGAGAAATGAATATGGTGGTAGCTGATGTTTTGAAATTGATTCAAGACAATGAAATTAAATTCGTTGATTTGCGTTTTACCGACACCAATGGAAAAGAGCATCATGTCACTCTACCTTCGCACAACTTTGATGCAGATACATTTGATGATGGTCATCCTTTTGACGGCTCGTCAATTGGCGGTTGGAAAGGTATTCAAGCATCTGACATGTTATTGATCCCTGATCCTGATACTGCTAATGTGGATCCATTCATGGATGAACCCACACTGCTGCTTACCTGCGACGTGGTCGAACCCGCTGACGGTAAAGGTTATAGTCGCGATCCACGCTCACTAGCTAGACGCGGAGAAATTTACCTTAAATCAACAGGCATCGGCGACGTTGCCTATTTTGGCCCGGAGCCTGAATTTTTTATTTTCGATTCTGTCCGCTGGCATACCGGCATGTCGGGTTGCTCGGTCAAAATAGAATCTGAGGAAGCTGCCTGGAGTTCCGCAATCAAGTATGAAAGTGGCAATGTCGGTCATCGTCCTGCCATCAAAGGTGGTTACTTCCCGGTGCCCCCCGTAGACGCATTACAAGATATTCGCTCTGCCATGTGCTTAACTCTGGAAGAAATGGGTGTGGTGGTCGAAGTTCATCATCATGAAGTGGCTACCGCAGGTCAATGTGAAATAGGTACACGCTTTAACAGTCTGGTGAAACGTGCAGATTGGAATCAGATTCTTAAATACGTGATCCATAACGTTGCGCATTCATACGGCAAAACAGCAACTTTCATGCCAAAGCCAATCGTGGGCGATAATGGCTCAGGCATGCATGTGCATCAGTCGATCTGGAAAGATGGTAAGAACTTATTCTCTGGCAACGGTTATGCGGGCTTGTCTGAAATTGCCTTGTATTACCTTGGTGGTATTCTTAAGCATGCCAAAGCACTAAATGCAATCTGCAATCCCAGCACCAACTCATATAAACGATTGGTCGCCGGATTTGAGGCGCCGGTCAATCTAGCTTATTCGGCCAGCAACCGGTCGGCTGCAATTCGTATTCCACATACCAGCAATCCCAAAGGACGGCGGATTGAGGTTCGTTTTCCCGATCCAACCGCAAATCCTTATCTCGCATTTACTGCATTAATGATGGCGGGTTTAGATGGCATCCAAAATAAAACACATCCCGGCGATCCGATGGATAAAAATCTTTATGATTTACCGCCAGAAGAAGCCGCCAAGGTGCCTAATGCCTGCGCTTCATTAGATGAAGCTCTGGAATGCCTGGATAAAGATCGGGATTTCCTGATTCGTGGCGGCGTGTTCTCCAATGATCTGATTGACGCATACATTCAGCTTAAGATGGATGAAGTTCTATTATTACGGAGCACCACACATCCGATTGAATTTGATTTGTATTACAGCTTATAATTTAAGAAAGCTCAGAAAATTGGATGCATGGCAGTATGAATGCCGATTGGATAGATGCATAAGGTTTCATATATTAAGTGATGTAATAAGGAAGAATTACAGTTCTTTTTTTGCTTTTCGATAAAGAAAGTTTTGATAAACTAATCAAACGGTTGTAACTGTCATTAATATTCTTTCAGCAAAATATGAAAACAAAAATATTCTTGATTTTATTGATCTTTATATTGCCGGCTGGCTTTCCACAAGCGATTGCCAGCTCAGAAATCTATAAATATGTCGATGAAGATGGCAACATCACCTTTACAAATCGACGTATCCCTAATGCAGAAAAAATTTCTATTGCCTCGTTTTCAAGAAACACGAAATCCAGTCAATCAAAACCAAGTTCAAATTTAAATCTTCCGCGTGTGACTGACACCACACAGAAGGATCGTGATGTCATGCGCCGTGAAATTTTACAAAAAGAACTTGTCGCTGAAGCAAAACTTTTTTCCGAAACACAGAATTTTTTGAATGAGATTCGCAACAAGCCCGAATTCAAGAATAATTCTCAGGAAAAGGCTGTCCAGCTACAAAATAAGTTGCTTCTGCATCAAAGAAACGTTGCAGCATTAAAAAAAGAGCTGAATCGATAAATGCTGATAAATTACTTATTGTTCATAGCCTTAGCTCTATATTTTAGTTTGCCGCATGCCGGCGTGTATAAGCACATTGATGAGAACGGTAACGTAACCTATTCGAATATACCTTCCAATGATTCCAAACGCGTCGATTTACCCCCGATTATTGTTGTTCCACATGTAGATACTGGGGAAGTTGAAGAACGAATTTCGAAGCGCAGAGAATCCATGAAACTCAAAGAGGATCGTGAACAATTGCAAAATAAAATTGCCGAGGAAGAAGCGCAGCTTAATGAAGCCAGAAATGAGTACAAAGATGGCATGCCAGATCGCTTGGGTAGTGAACGCAATTACCAAAGATACCTCAACCGGGTAGATCGGTTACGAGAAGAAATTAGTGTGCGCGAGAATAATCTGGAATTGATGAAAAACGATCTGAATAAGATGCCCGGAAAAACCAGGTAAGCTATATCAAAGCAATCTATATTGTATTGCGACGTTAAGAGATGGGCTAAGGATGATCTTTTATTCGGGGCGTAACTGCACACTTTTATCCGTTTTTTTGTCTTGCATCAACTCAGCGCGTTTTTAGTAGTCTATAAAGCTACTAGATCAGGCGGAAAGCTCAACCCAAACAGGCGCATGATCCGAGGGACGTTCCAGCTTGCGCATTGTTTTATCAACCATACATGTCACGCATGCGTTAGAAAGTTCATCACTCAGTAATATGTGATCAATCCGCAATCCCTGGTTTCGACGAAAAGCCATCATGCGATAATCCCACCAGGTATAGGATTTCTCATGTTGTTCAAACAAGCGAAAGCTATCAGTCAAT
The DNA here is from genome assembly GCF_022842015.1 of Nitrosomonas sp. Taxonomy (GTDB): domain Bacteria; phylum Pseudomonadota; class Gammaproteobacteria; order Burkholderiales; family Nitrosomonadaceae; genus Nitrosomonas. Next base: position 5,138 of record NZ_JALHQJ010000065.1, read on the forward strand.
CCTAAATTAAGTATATTTCTAAAAGCCGTGCGCTCTGGCTCACTGCATAGCACCTTTCCGCTCCAAAGTTCCGCATCATAGACATCACGATCCTCCGGTGCGATATTAAAATCGCCCAGTACAGCCAATTTTTTATGATCCATTAATTCTTGCTGTAGCCATTGAGTAAAGGCCGGCAACCAACGCAGTTTATATTCATATTTCTCCGATTCAACATGATCTCCATTCGGCACATAGGCACAAATGACACGTAGATCGCCATAAGTTGCAGCAATTACTCTTTTTTGCTCATCCGCCAAACCTGGTATTGCAGTAATTACGTTGCTTGCTTTTTGTTTACTGAGTATTGCAACACCATTATAAGTTTTCTGCCCAATGAAAACAGGCTCATAACCTGCAGTCATTATTTCATCCATAGGAAAATTTTCATCGATTACTTTAATTTCCTGCAGACATAGCACATCGGGTTTATTTTCAATTAGCCAGTCAATGACTTGCGGCAAACGTACTTTGAGTGAATTAACATTCCAGGTTGCTAATTTCATAACCATAAACTATTTATACCCTATATCATCATTATTCGTAATAAACCTCAGAGAAATCATCACGTATCGTTGTATTATGTTTAATATTGGCTTGATCTTTGTGTCATTCGTGCTATTTTGGATCATTAAGCCTATAATATTATTGGAAAAATAAATTATCCCAAATTGAAGAATCAATTCTCTCCAGCAGCATGAAAGAAGCGTTCGACCTCTGCCAAATCCCGAGTACGCTTCATAGGCGGCAAACTCTGCCATATTTGTCTACCGTAACCTTTTTTTGTTAAACGCGGATCACAAATCATCAAAACACCACGATCTGTTTCATCCCGAATCAAGCGTCCCGCGCCCTGCTTAAGATTGATCACTGCACGGGGCAATTGGTATTCCATGAAAGCATTGCCGCCTTCGTTATTAATTTTCTCAATGCGCGCTGATAAAACAGGGTCATCTGGGGGCGCAAACGGCAGTTTATCAATGATAACCAGCGATAACGCTTCCCCTCGCACATCGACGCCTTCCCAAAAGGACTGGCTGCCAACCAAAATTGCATTATTTAGTGTGCGGAAACGCTCGAGCATATATGAACGCGAACCCTGCCCCTGAAGCAGCAACGGGAAATCACCGAAGTCATCGGAATTCTGCAATAACTCATAAATCCGCTGCATCGCGCGTAAACTGGTACAAAGGAAAAAAGCGCGCCCGCGGCTGGCACGCAGTACCGGTAATGCCGATTGAACAACCTGATCGATATAAGTTTTATGATGTGGTTCCGGCAAACCAAGCGGCACATAGAGCAGCGCCTGCTCAGAAAAATTAAATGGGCTGTCCCAACAAGCAGTTTGTGCTGTATTCAATCCCATTTCATTATTGTAATGGGAAAAATCCTTTTTAACCGACAATGTTGCTGAAGTAAAAATCCAGGCACGCGGTGATGCCATCATTTGCTTTTGAAAGATTTCAGAAATCGACAATGGTGTCGCATTGAGTTGCAATGCCTGATTGTAAACCTCAATCCAGCGGACATGGTCTTGCATTTCGGTTTCATTACGCCAGCGCTGGATTAAATACAAATGATTGGTTGCTCGCTGCCGGCAGTTTTCTAATCCTTCTGATCGTTCTGCCTGACTTTCCAGTAATTTCACCAAGTCAATCAATTGCTTCAGTAGCTTATCCAGTGCCACATTAAAATCCGGCTGCTGATTTGCCGTCGACAAAGACAACCGCATGTTGTCTTCCTTGATGGTTAAGCGCAAATCGCGTGCAGCTTTTTCCATGGTGGCAATTGCTTCTGGCAGCTGCACAAAATCACCGGCAGCTTGAATTGCTTCCAGTTTGACATCGCGCGCAAGATCCAACAATTGCCCAGTACTAATCGACTCACCAAAAAATAAACTGGCCGTTTCCGGCAATTGGTGCGCTTCATCAAAAATGACCGTATTACAGGCAGGGAGTAATTCAGACAAGCCTTCATCACGCAGCATAACGTCGGCAAAAAACAAGTGGTGATTCACCACTACGATATCCGCCATTAACGCTTGCTTACGCGCTTCCATTACAAAACATTTTTTATAGTTTGGACATTCGGAACCTAGGCAGTTATCTCGGGTTGAAGTCACATGCTGCCAAATGGCAGCCATTTCAGGTACTTCACTCAAACCACTTTTGTCACCACTTTTAGTGATGTTGGCGTAGCGTTCTATTTTTTGTAGATACTGGATCTCGTCACGATTGATAAAGCTCAAATGCGTATCCTGCAGGCTCTTTTCTAAGTGATAATGACAAATATAATTAGCCCGTCCTTTTAATAATGCAACCGTAACCGGCATTTTAAGTGCTGCGCGCAATGTTGGAATGTCACGATTAAATAATTGATCTTGTAGCGTCTTTGTTCCTGTGGAGATGATTACTTTGCCACCTGCTAACAAGGCTGGTACCAAATAGGCGAAAGTTTTACCTGTTCCAGTGCCTGCTTCAGCAACCAGAACCTCGTTCTTGGCGATCGCTGCTGCAATAGCTTGCGCCATTTCTAATTGTTGTGAACGCGCACGAAACCCCGTAATGTGATTAGAAAGTACGCCATCGGATGAGAAAATGGAATCAATATCAAGCATAGAATCAGATCTGCTAAAATTCCAAGGCTATACACACATCACAATTTATTGGGAATGATATCTTCGGGTAAGATTGAAATAATTAGAATGAAACAATAAAAATTCGGGATATCAATAAGCACAACATGTAACTTACGGGATGAATAAATTCATTAGAAACTATCCAAAAGAAAAAGCTATTCAGTAATGATGGCCAAGGTCAACGATTATCTGAATGTGCGGAATTTTTAGCGCGCATTCGTCTGATTTCCTTCGGATCTATTATCAACGGGCGATAAATTTCGATTCTGTCGTTAGAATGTAATTGCGTATCCAACCGCACAAATTTTCCAAAAATCCCCAACTTGTTATTGGCTAGATCAATTTCTGGGAATTGCTGCAAAATATCGGAAATTGTTAGTGCTTGCTCAACCGTACAACCCAACGGTACAGTGATTTTTTTCAGAACTTGAATATTCGACAGCGCATAGGCAATTTCAATCTGAAGCACCGCAGTCATTTCTTGCCGTAGATTTCTTCCGCCCGGTCAATAAAAGATTCGACAAAGCTATTCGCGATCATGTGAAACACCGGCCCCACTAGTTTCTCCAGGATTTTATTTGAAAAAGTGTAGTGCAAGCGGAATTTTATCTTGCAGGCATTATCGGATAATGGAACAAACTGCCAGTAACCATCCAGATGCTCAAAGGGGCCATCCAGCAAGCTCATTTCAATCAAGTCGGGTGGAAAGCGCTTATTTTTAGTGGTAAAGCTATGTCGGATATGATGATAGTCAATCTTGACTGTAGCATGCGTGGTTACTTCATCTTGCGGATCTACCGAGGTGCCACCGCACCACGGAAGGAATTTTGGATATTCCCCAACATTATCGACTAATACAAACATTTGACTGGCTGAATATTCAACCAAAACTGATTTTTCTATTTCTGCCATAAAGTAAATCAACCCGTATCAATGAGGAAACACCGAAAAACTGATAAAATATCCCTAACTTTAGCCATTCCTGTTGCTTAATTCCTGTATGAGTATAGTACAAAACAAAAAAGCTTTTCACGATTATTTCATCGAGGAAAAATACGAAACAGGCTTAGTGCTGGAAGGATGGGAAGTCAAATCCATACGCGATGGTCGGGTTCAGCTAAAAGAAGCTTATGTCATTATTCGAAACAGCGCGTTATATCTCATTGGCAGCCATATTAGTCCGCTTAAGACCGCCTCCACGCATATTAACCCTGATCCGGTACGCACGCGTAAATTATTGCTGCATGCAGAACAAATCAGACGACTTATCGGTAAAGTCGAACGCGCAGGATATACTCTGGTTCCATTGGATATGCACTATAAAGCAGGCAGGATTAAACTGGAAATAGGCTTAGCCAAAGGCAAGAAACAACATGATAAGCGCGAGTCCGAGAAAGAAAAAGAATGGGAACGCACTAAACAACGCTTGATGCGCGCAAAATGAAACAATTCACTATAATTCATCGATTTAATTTTATTTAATAACTTTTACGATTATGCAAAAACCTATTGCGACTTGGTTGCTTATTTGTTGTGTCATGGTATTTGCCATGATAGTGGTTGGTGGCGTTACGCGGTTAACTGATTCAGGACTCTCGATTGTCGAGTGGCAACCTATCGTGGGCACCATGCCTCCAATCACGCAGGAAGATTGGGATGTGCTGCTTGAGAAATACCGCTCTTCCCCTCAGTATCAAAAAATTAATAAAGGTATGAGTGTTGCCGAATTTAAAAATATTTTCTGGTGGGAATACTTTCATCGCCTGTTGGGGCGGCTTATCGGTATAGTATTTTTTGTCCCTTTTGTTTATTTCCTGGTTAAGAAAAGTATCGATCGATCCCTAGGGATCAAGTTGACAGGTATATTTATTCTGGGAGGATTACAGGGATTTATGGGATGGTACATGGTCATGAGCGGATTGGTTAACGATCCGCATGTCAGTCAGTATCGGCTCACCGCGCATCTTGGGCTGGCCTTTGTGATTTTTGCCGCAATGTTCTGGGTTGCACTGGGTTTACTCACACCACAAAGCGAACACTCCAGGCTCAACGAAAAAATTCAAAGTTTGCGCAGATTCTCCTATAGCCTCACGTCATTAATTTTTATCATGATCCTGTCCGGCGGTTTTGTTGCTGGTATTCGTGCTGGCTTAGCTTATAACACCTTCCCGTTAATGAATGGGCATTTGATTCCGCCAGATCTCTTCATCCTGGAGCCGTGGTATCGAAATTTTTTTGATAATATCACCACAGTACAATTTGACCACCGATTGATTGCATGGCTATTAGCTTTTTTAGTCCCGCTATTTTGGTTCAAAGCACGCAAAGCTGAACTTTCAGGTACTACACGCCTTGCTTGTAATCTTTTTTTAATAATGCTGGTAGTGCAAATCAGCTTAGGTATCACAACATTATTACAGGTGGTGCCGATCCATCTGGCAGCTTCCCATCAGGGTGGCGCAGTATTGCTATTTGCAGCATCGTTATGGGTCAGTCACCGCTTCCGTGAAACATCAAAAGTCGGGCAGGTTTGATTAACCAACTTTTATCTGCCCGGTTAAAGGGCCTCAAACACTCCTGCTGCCCCCATGCCGCTACCAATGCACATAGTCACCATGCCGTACTTCAGTTTATGGCGTCGCAATCCATGCAGCAATGTGGCTACCCGGATTGAACCCGTTGCTCCTAACGGATGACCCAATGCAATTGCACCGCCCAGAGGATTTACTTTATTGCGATCCAGATCCAGATCACGTATCACGGCAAGGCTCTGGGCCGCAAATGCTTCATTTAACTCAATCCAATCCAAATCATCCTGCTTGATTCCGGTTTGTGCGAGCGCTTTGGGAATGGCTTTGATCGGGCCGATACCCATAATCTCAGGCGGCACGCCTGCGACCGAAAATCCAATGAATCGTCCTAACGGGGATAGATTAAAACGTTGCATCGCAGCCTCACTCATCAGGACCACTGCTCCGGCACCATCCGACATTTGTGAACTATTTCCCGCAGTCACCGAACCTTTGGCAGCAAAAACCGGTCTCAATTTGGCCAATGCATCTAGGTTGGTGTCGGCTCGCGGCCCCTCGTCATTGTTTTTGACTATAATTTTTTCACGCACGCTATACGTAACCAAATCAGGACGCTTCTCGTCCACTGGATAAGGTGCAATTTCCTGTTGGAACTCACCAGATTCGATGGCTTTTATGGCACGTTGATGACTGGTCAGGGCAAATTCATCCTGATCTTCGCGTGATACTTTCCACTGTTCGGCCACTTTTTCAGCGGTCATGCCCATCCCATAAGCGATCGCCACATTTTCTTCATGTTGAAACATCATTGGATTCATGGAAACTTTGTTGCCCATCATCGGTATCATGCTCATGCTTTCAGTACCGCCTGCAATCATCACGTCGGCTTCTCCGAGACGAATACGATCCGCAGCCAAAGCGACCGACTGCAGGCCCGAGGCACAAAAGCGATTGACTGTCATACCAGCCACGCTATTGGGCAAACCTGCTAATAACAGCGCCACACGTGCAACATTGATACCCTGCTCCGCTTCCGGCATGGCACAACCAACAATCACATCATCAATCGCTGTCGGATCCAGTCCTTCACATTGTTTCATCACCGCGCGCAACACATGCACCAGCATGTCATCAGGGCGTACATTTTTGAACATGCCACGCGGTGCTTTTCCCACCGGAGTACGTGTAGCAGCTACAATATAGGCTTCTTGAGTTTGCTTAGTCATAGGATTCTCCGTGAGTCGTGATATCAGTTTCTAAGTGGCTTACCGGTTTTCAGTGTATGTGCGATACGCGCCTGGGTTTTTTCGGTTGCCAGCAACTCCATGAAGGCTGCCCGCTCCAACTCCAGGAACCAATCTTCATCGACCAAACTGCCGGGAGTTAAATCACCACCACACATGACATGAGCTACTTTACTGGCAATCAGATAGTCATGCTCGGAAATAAAATCACCTTCGCGCAGATTAACCAACTGACTTTTGATCGTTGCAATACCAGCGTTCCCTGCCACTGGAATTTCCCGCGCACGCAATGGTGGACGATAGCCGGTTTCTGCTAACGCCAGTGCCTGTGCTTTAGCCACATACAATAATTCAAAACGATGCATCACCACGGTATCGGCAAGACGCAAATAGCCGAGATCTTTTGCTTGCTCTGCGCTTTTCGCCAGTTCTGCCATCGCCACAGTCTGAAAATAATATTTGAGTGATGGAAAAGGATCGCCGTCTTTGGCATTTTGTGCCGCTCTCATGGCGAATTCCTTACATCCACCTCCCGCGGGCAATAATCCAACGCCAGTTTCCACCAAACCAATATAACTTTCCAATGTTGCTACAGCCCGGTCACAATGCATGACAAATTCGCATCCGCCACCCAACGCTAAGCCATCCACGGCGGCAACTGTCGGAATCATCGAATAGCGTAGCGCTTGCGAAGCTTGTTGAAACTGTTTGATCATTGCTTCCACTTCTGCCAGTTTCTTAGCCATCAACGCATCAGCAAGATCCAATTCTCGTGCCACTTGCAGCACTGTGGCTTGCGCTGATTTCTTGAATTTTTTCAAGAATGACTGAAATGCAGTGGGTGGCGGCGGTGCACTAACACCATGCTGTGCGCCCGACTTGGGTCCCCCTGCGGCTTTCTGCAAATTAGCGCCAGCAGAAAACGGTGGTTCTGTCTGCCAGATCACCAGGGCACGCCAATCTTTTTCAGCCTCCTTGATTGCTTGTTGCACACCTTCCAGTACATCTATGCCAATCGTGTGCATTTTGCTCTTGAAACTGAGTATGGCAATACCATCACCGCTATGCCACATCCTTACGGCATCGGTCTCAAATATGGTTTTTCCATATACCACTTCTTCACCCACCAATTGATCAGGGAACAGTTGACGTTGATATACGGGCAGCACGGAGCGCGGTTGCAGTTGCCCGGAGGCAGGAGCAAAAGAACCTTGACTAGTATGCACGCTTTGCATATCGCTTGCGGCAATTGCCAATACCCATTGCGGCAATGGTGCTTGGCTCATGCTTTTACCAGCGGCGATATCTTCCTGAATCCAAGTGGAAATTTGCTTCCATCCTGCTGCTTGCCAGATTTCAAACGGCCCTTGATCCCAGCCAAAACCCCAACGCACCGCCAGATCGAGATCACGTGCATTATTCGCAATTGCTTCCAATTGCACCGCGCAATAATGGAACAAATCGCGGAATATAGACCACAAAAATTGCGCTTGCGGCTGCTGGCTATTGCGTAGCCCAGCAAATTTTTCTGCAGGAGTGCTGTATTTCAACAGTCGCTTCAGTTCTTCATCCACTTCACCTGCAGACACACGATATGTTTGCGATAGCAAATCAAACACATGAATCTCATTTTTTATTTTATGATACACCCCGCGCTTGACCTTCTCACCCAGCGCGCCCTTATCAATCAGGCCTTGCAACCAATCCGGCACCGCAAAATAGCGATGCCAGGGATCACCTGGTAACGTATCGCGCATTGTATTGATAACATGCCCTAGAGTATCCAAACCAACGATATCCGCGGTGCGGAATGTTGCGCTTTTAGGACGCCCAATCAAGGAGCCCGTCAGTCCATCGACCAGATCAAACCCAAAATTAAATTCCCGCCCATGATGCATGGTCGCTAACAGCGAAAACACGCCGATACGATTGGCAATGAAATTAGGGGTGTCTTTGGCACGTATCACGCCCTTGCCCAGATCAGTTACCAAAAATTCTTCTAGATGATCAAGCATAGTCGCATCGCTGGTTTGGCAGGGAATCAACTCGACCAGATGCATATAGCGTGGTGGGTTAAAAAAATGTATACCGCAGAAACGGTGCCGCAATGCTTCTGGAAGAGCTTCTGCCAGTTGATTGATCGATAGTCCTGAGGTATTACTGGCAAAAATCGTATGTTCACCCAGATAAGGCGCAACCTTGGTGTACAGATCACGTTTCCAATCCATCCGTTCGGCAATCGCTTCGATCACCAGATCACAGTCTTTGAGCCGCTCCAGATGTTGATCATAATTCGCCGGTTGAATGCAGATGGCTTTGGTTTTGATCGATAGCGGAGCAGGCTCTTGCTTTTTAAGCTTCTCCACCGCCTTAATGACATTGGCATTGGGATTATCCGCCTCGCCCGGCAACTCAAACAACAAAGTTTCGATGTTGGCATTGACCAGATGCGCAGCAATCTGCGCGCCCATCACTCCAGCCCCCAGTACCGCCGCCTTGCGCACTAAAAAACGTTGATCACTCAATTTCGCCTCCTGCTTGATCCGGTTATGGAATAAGACACTGTTCGTATCGATCGTGGCTGAAAGAGTACAAGCATGAGACCTAAAGCGCAAGCTTGTTTGTTTTTGAAGCTAGGAACAATACCTGCAGTACTTCACGTCATCAGCGCCTGAACTTAAAAACTATTCTCGCGAAACTTTAACTCCAGATAAGCGCAAATTGCTCAGCATCAAAACCTACGGTTGCACGGTCGCCATCGGTAATCAGTGGTCTTTTGATCAGACGACCATTGCCAGCAAGCAGCGTGAGTATCTCTCGGCTAGATAATGCGGGCAATTGCTCCTTGATTTTTAATTCGCGGTATTGCACCCCACTGGTATTAAATAGCTTGTTCAGTGAGACATTGGCACGCTCAGCAATAGCGGCAAGCTCTTCTGCATTCGGCGGATTATCGGTGATATCAATGAAATCGTAATCAATTTTGGCCTGCTGTAAAAATTGTTCCGCTTTGCGGCAGGTGCCGCACTGCTTATAGCTATAAAATTTGAGCATAATCGTTATAATTTACTGTGTATAAGATAATTATTCGCCACCTTTCGGCCCCCAGAAAACCACCCAGGTAGAAAAATCCGATGAGAAATTCTCAAAGCGATGCTCGACATAAGCCGCAACAAAAAATACCATACCGGGTTCAAATGAGTGACGTTCGCCCGCCACTACAATCTCGCCATGACCGGAATAAATGAAATACAGCTCATCCTGATCATGTGGGGTTTGTATATCGGTGTCCTTGGGTGCATAAACTTCAACCGACATGGTGCCATGCGCAAATGCCAGCGTAAAAGGCTCGCCCGAGGGCCATTCCGCACTTGCTTTGCCGGGTATACGTTGCATCAGTTCCGATAATGCTGCCTTCATCATGTCTCTATCACCTCACATTCTATTAAAACTGTGCTTTTAAACAGCATGACAAGTATAAGGGATCACGGTAATCGATACCACAAATCGTGGCGCTGATACCGAACGCCAGCGATCATTCCGACGCATTCAACCGATGCTCCATCCATTGCAGGATATTCCTCATAAGCGCGGTACGCGCAGGTTCTTTTAAAAATAAATGCTGGTGATAGTCAAAATTGGGAAACATCAGAATTTCGTTATCAGGTTGATGCTGTAAAGTCGCATGAGCAAAATCCTTGCTGCCCCATGCTGGCGTGATCGGATCATGTTCCGAATACACCAGATAATAAGGTATTGTGAATTGCGCCATGTGGCGGCGGAAATGCACAATCTCCGCTTCAATGCCTTTCACGAAACGCAGCAAGGTGCGACGGACAATCCAGCCATCAGCGCGCAAACGCGCTTTTTCTTCTTCACTATCGGTCAAATAATCCTGCACCCAATCCGGGGATGCCGGTGACAGAAAGCTTCGCAAGCCAAGCCAGGATGCCATTTCAAACAGACCATCCAGGAGTGGCACAGTCACTAGCGCTAATGCCTGATTAAAAATTAACAAAGGTAAGGGTTCATCCTGGGGGCGCAAGAAATGTGTTTCGGCATGAAAAGACAGTTTGATCAACGGATTCGCCACCCAACCACGCCAACCTGGCGGCTCACTAACCGCAAACGCAGGAGCCAGAAAAATGACCCCGCGCACGCGTCTGACCAGATCAACCTCATCATGAAGTTGTATCAAGTAAGAAGCCGTCACCAACGCACCCAAACTATGCGCAACGATAAATAATGGACGCCCCGGCTCGCTCTCTTTGTCGCACTGCGTAATAGTTTCTCTAAGCGCCCGACCCAGATTGCGTCGAAGTGGCTTCAAGTCCTTCAGCGTCGTTTGCGCTAGGTAAGCATCGCTGACTTCTTGTCTACTTGCACCGCTTACTAACGCCAAATCTGCCTGTCGCAATACCGGATTGGACAACCCATGCGCATAATGATCAAAACCCGCAACCATAAACTGCTGGGCAAAGTAACGCGCCACCTCGCCATAGCGTCCGATATGCTCGTTCATGCCGTGAACTAATAACACACAAGCAGGGGCTTTAGCAGAATCCGGTGGAGAAAGCGTTCGCAGTATCGTTGGCCCATCACCATCGGACGAATCAATTCGAACTTCTTTCCCCCAGCGAGGATAAGGCTCATTGACGAATTTTTGATGTACACAGCCGGATAGCGGCACCAGAAACAAAACCATACCTGTCAAAATCATCACTCGGCCAAACCAGCAAACAGCCTGTATTGGTTGCCGCTCTAATCTATTGGATAATTGCATACACAAAAAATTTTAAACGGTATACCATGAATCTTAATCAATGCACTTTCCAATATCTGCTAATGACCGATTGAACAATTATTTGCAGAATTCTTCCCCATCTTGCGTTGAAGTTTCTATTAAACCCATATTTAACCGAAAAACTGTTTATGATTGTACAACGATCGATACGATTTAAATGGATACTCAAAATTGATGGATGGAATATTCTGTTTTTCTTTGTCTATGGGTATCTTGTCTGTGCATTAAATGCACGTTCTTATTTTAAAAACTTAACTTTTCCAGATGCAGAAATCAGTGTGTTTGGAATCGCCGTGGCAATTTTATTGGGTTTCCGGAATAACGAAGCCTATAATCGATACTGGGAAGCTCGGACTGCCTGGGGTAGCCTGACAAATACTTCAAGGAACTTTACCGCTCAGGTAATGGGATACATTCGCTATCCAAATTCGCAGATACCAGCACCTCAAGAAACCATAGCAAACATTCATACTGAAGTCATCTATCGGCACCTGGCTTTTTTAAACGCCCTTCGCTTGCAATTGCGGCGCGAGGAAACCTGGCAAGAACTGAAACCTTTTTTGTCCGATTCAGAATATCAAGGACTGAATAAGGCGACTAATAAAGCAACGCAACTGAATCATCGGCAAGCGCAGCGGTTAAAAGAACTTCATATGGCGGGATGGATTAGCGAACACGCTTATATCTTCGGATTGATGGAATCGATCAAAGCATTTTTTGCTGCTCAGGGCAGTTGCGAGCGAATTAAAACCACGCCATTACCTCGCCAATATGGATTTTTTACCAAATCCTTCGTCTGGGTTTTTGTGCTATTACTCCCATTAGGATTAGTCCAACACCTCGGATGGGGGACTTTGCCGATTTATGTGATCCTGGCTACAATTTTCACAATTACTGAACGTATTGGACAACGCACCGAAGAACCCTTTGAACGAAAAATGGAAGATGTGCCAATGTCCGCCATTTGCCGTAATAT
>NZ_JALHQJ010000066.1 GCF_022842015.1 Nitrosomonas sp.
TACCTCGGATGGCACAGAATGATTGACCGTCTCGGTCAAAGTATTACACCAATCCTTTGTTTTATAGCATCTCTTGGCAAAACAAGGCAGGTTCAACAACTAATTGTGACATAGCCATTAAAATAGTTAACGATCAGTATTCGCTGTTCTTGGGAGATTTCGTTCTCGGGCAGGGCGATAAGTGAGTCATTGAGCTAATCGTAGCGTACGTTGAAGCTAGTAAATAGTTGATGAAAAAGTGTCGTTTCCGCTAGCTTTTGTTGCTGTACGAAGTAACAAAAGCCTAGTGTGCCAGCTATCACAGAACCAACAAGTCCAGCTTTTTCAGGGCCACCGAAGCAAAATGCCAGGAGTGTGAAACATCCACCTGCGATTGCGGCGATCCACCAGTAGTTACGAAAGATGAAATGTCGATCCATGTTAACAGGTAATTATAGTTTTCGTATATCTTCCTTACTTTTTTCTTGAATGAAAAAATGACCGCTCCGTTTGGAACTGGAAGCGGTTATTCCATTCATGCCAATTATCAGTGCTTTTTCAGCCTTCTTGCAGAAAATTGCTAGGATAACCAATCAGTTGAGCATAATCTCACGAAGCTTTTCTTCGAGCGGAGGACGTAAACCCATTTTGCGGGCCTCTTCAATGGCCACTTCCGGTTCAACGCCTTTGGTAATGCGATAACTGGCCCACATGGCACTGGCCCGGTTGCCGGATCCACAATGAAGCAATACCGGTTTCGGGGTTGATTCAATTATTTTGGTAAATTCTGCCACCTGTTCCTTCGAAATCCCGGCAACCGTGGTTGGAATGTTGACATATATCATGCCAGCCCTGTCGACCAGTGCTTTTTCCTCGGCGGTTCCTTCATTTCTAGTGCGTAAGTCAATGACGGTTTTAAAACCGGTGGCAGCCAATGCTTGCGTGCCGCCATCGCTGATCATTCCTGAAATGGCGATTTGTTCTGTGGCACGACTGTAGTTTTGTACCTCGATAACCTGATGCCCAAATGGCACCCGACCGGAGGCTTGTGCTAAGGTGGTAAACAGGATGGCCATCAGTGCCATCAGAATGATAGAGTATTTCATGGAAAGCCCCATTTGCTATGTTAAGGTGAAAAAATGATTTCCATTGTAGCTTTACTGGATAAACAAATACAAATTATTCCTGATAACCTTGCTTATCTGTTTCTTGCGTCAAAGGAAAAAAATGATGTCGTATGATTCCAATTTGAGTGTTGACAAAGCGCCTGCATGGCATAACTGTTCAACGGAGCAGGTTGTGCAGGAACTTGCGACCGGTCAGAGCGGTTTATCACAATCAGAAGCAAAACTTCGTATGGGGAAGTATGGCGCCAATCGTTTAAAACCGCCCAAATCCGAAAGTGCCGTCGTCCGCTTTTTGTTGCAATTTCATAATGTGCTGATTTATATCTTGTTGGGGGCTTCCATTGTGACAGCATTGCTGGGGCACTGGGTAGATAGCGGTGTTATTCTCGGTGTGGTAATTATTAACGCCATCATCGGCTTTATCCAGGAAGGCAAGGCGGAAAAAGCGCTGAATGCGATCCGACGCATGCTGTCGCTCAACGCGATGGTAGTGCGTGCAGGGCAACGAGCGCAGATTCCGGCGGAACAATTGGTGCCGGGTGATATTGTGTTGTTGCAATCCGGCGACAAGGTGCCTGCTGATATACGGTTGCTCAGTTGTAAAAATCTGCGCATTGAAGAGGCTGCGTTAACCGGAGAATCCGTGGCAGTCGAAAAATCGATTCCATCGGTCGATGCCGTGACAGCGATCGGAGACCGTTTCTGCATGGCGTACTCGGGCACGCTGGTGGTTTACGGTCAAGGAACGGGCGTTGTGGTTGCCACCGGTCAGCATACTGAGATTGGGCGTATCAGCCAGATGATCGCGCAAGTCGATAAGCTGGTTTCACCGCTATTGCGGCAAATGGCAATTTTTGGCCGTTGGCTGACGATTGCAATTTTGCTCCTGGCCTTGAGCATCTTTGTTTATGGCTTTTTGCTGCATGATTATCCCCTTGGCGAGATCTTCATGGCCGCTGTGAGTATGGCCATCGCCGCAATTCCGGAGGGATTGCCGGCCATCATGACGATTACGCTGGCGTTGGGGGTGCAGAATATGGCGCGGCGCAGTGCCATTGTACGCAGATTGCCCGCAGTGGAAACGCTGGGTGCGGTAACCGTTATCTGTACGGATAAGACCGGTACGCTGACGCGCAATGAAATGACCGTGCAAAGCATCATTACCGCGCATGATCAGTTGCAAGTCAGTGGCGTAGGTTATGCGCCCACAGGTGGTTTTAGTCGGGATCGGAAGGAAGTCGCGATTACTGATCATGCCGATATGCTGGAATTGTTCCGGGCCGGATTGCTCTGTAATGATGCGTCGCTGTGCCAGCGTGATGAAATATGGGAAATACAGGGTGATCCGACCGAAGGCGCGCTTATCACGTTGGCAATGAAAGCAGGATTGGATTCGGTTTTGGAACAGAAAGCATTGCCGCGCACCGATGTGATTCCTTTTGAATCGGAACACCGCTTCATGGCAACGCTGCATCATGATCATGCCGGACAAGGCCTGGTCTATGTCAAAGGTGCGCCGGAGAAAGTGTTGGCCATGTGCAGCCATCAACGCAGCGAGGGGGAAGATCATCTGATTCAACCTGATTTCTGGCATGCCGCGATAAGCGCAGCCAGTGAAACCGGTCAGCGCATACTTGCGATGGCCAGTCGCAGGGCGCAGGCAAAGCAACAAACACTGGAACTCTCCGATGTTGAAGCGGGATTTACCCTGCTTGGATTGGTTGGCATTATCGATCCGCCGCGCGAAGAGGCCATTACCGCCGTGCAGCAATGCCATGCGGCCGGCATTCAGGTCAAAATGATCACCGGCGATCATCGCATTACCGCCTGCGCGATCGGTGCAAAATTAGGAATTGGGGATGGCCAGCGCGCGATCACGGGTATTGAACTGGACAAAATGGATGATGTGCAATTGCGTCAGGTTGCAGCGGATGTAGAGATTTTTGCCCGCGCAAATCCCGAGCATAAACTGCGGCTGGTGACAGCTTTGCAGGAAAACGGCGCGGTTGTCGCGATGACGGGGGATGGTGTGAATGACGCTCCGGCGTTAAAACGTGCCGATATTGGCGTCGCGATGGGGCAGAAGGGCACCGAGGTTGCAAAAGAAGCCGCAGAGATGGTGTTGACGGACGATAACTTTGCTTCGATTACGCACGCCGTGGAGGAAGGTCGCACGGTCTACGATAATATCCGTAAAACAGTTGTTTATATCATTCCAACCAGTGGCGGCGAAGCGGGCATCCTGATGCTCGCCATCATTCTGGGCATGGCTTTGCCTATCACCCCCGTGCAGATTTTGTGGATCAATATGGTGACGACGGTAACATTGGCGATTTCACTTTCGTTCGAGCGGCCGGAAAGCGGAGTGATGTCACGCCCGCCGCAAGATCCCAATGCATCCATTCTGTCGGGATTCCTGGTGTGGCGCATTGTCTTTGTTTCTTTATTAATGATCAGTGGCGGCTTTGCGCTCTACATCTGGGAAACCATGCAAGGATCCAGTGTTGAGTGGAGTCGGACAGTGGTGGTGAATACGCTGGTGATGTGTGAAATCGTTTATTTGTTCAATTGCCGCTATTTGGTGGCTTCCGTTTATTCGCGCCAAGGTTTCTTGGGTAACCGTTATGTTTTATTGGCGATCGGTTTGTTACTGATATTGCAGCAGCTGTTTACCTATTCGCCAGTTATGCAGCAATTGTTTGGCACAGCCGCGCTGGATGCAGCGGCTTGGGGACGGATCATTGTCGTCAGCATAATTTTATTTGTACTGATCGAATTGGAAAAATTCTTGTTAAGGAAGCGAGGTATAAACAACTTGTAAACCTGAATTATTCACCGCCATGCAGATAAAACACATAAGTGTTGAGCAGGTACAGGGTGAACAAACCCAGGCTAATCCAGCCAATGCTAATGAAGAGACGGGTGCTGGGACGATAAACCAGGCCGACGATGACGATGCCGCTCATGATCACTGCCGACAGAGCAGAAAAAGCATGTAAGGGTGAAGTATGCGTGAGCAGTGGGCCTGCAAGAAAAATGATGTCTTCCAATGCCAGTATCAGAATATTGAACAAGTTGCTGCCCAATAGATTGGCAATCGCCATATCCAGTGCGCCCATGCGAAATGCGGCAATGCTAACGGCAAGCTCAGGAAGTGAGGTGATTCCGGCAATGAAGAGCGTGCCTACAAAGGTGTTGTTCCAACCCATCAGTGCAGCCAGTTGTGCAGCCACAAACGGTAAATATATTCCTGCAGCGATAACTGCCAAGGCAGACAGCGCATAGCGTATATAGGCCTGATGCAGAGTTATATCCGGATAGCGATCCGCGACCTGCTCAACGAACTCTCTTACCTGCGCGCGTTCATGGATATACATTGCACGCATGGCAACGATATAGAACATTATGATGGCGGGTGTATAAATGCCGATGTGGGCGATATTGAAAGTGTGTTTGTCGATCAGCAAAACATTTAGTCCCACAAATCCGATGAGTATCACGCCAAATCCTGCAGATAGAATGTGGCTCGAGCTGGCGCGGCGGTACAATGATTCGCCACGCACCAGATAATCCAGTACTACCAGAATAGTCAAGTTGAATACGCAACTACCCAGCAAGCTACCCACTGCAATATTGGGTATGTTTGCCAGTGTCAATGCACTGACACCTGTAACCAGCTCGGGTAGTGAAGTTACCGTGGCAAGTAGAATAAGACCAATCCAGCTTCCGGATAAGCCTGTCTTGTCGGCGATAACGTCGGCGTAGCGGCAGAGACGAGTCCCTGCCAAGCCGATCAGCATGGCGCAAAGGCCGAATTTAAACCAAATGATCAGAGCGGTCAGCATGTAACGGGAATTTTATGTGTTTGATACGAGCTACGGGTGTGGGCATTTTTATAGAGACTCATTTTCTCGACAGCTTGCCTGGAATAATTGTTGTTTGATACTTTTTCAGGGCCGATTAAGTAACGAGATGGGTAGTCCTGCACCGAATCGGATGTGATAGATGAGATCTTTGCAATAACCTCATGCTCCAATCAGTCTGGGATATTCCATCGGTTCATAATGAATCAGTGTGCGGATGTTCTTCGCCTAATGTCTGAATTCACCGAGCTGCACGGCTTTCACGCATTTCATCGCCAAGCATCTGCTCAAAAAACCATCGCATGATCAACTAAATACCTTCCGTTTTGATGCACCAGCACCATCTCCGCGACAAATTCCCCCGGCACTTTTGTAAACGATTGTTTCCACACCATGGCTACCGAATTCGGGCGCCTGAAAACGGCGACTGGCACACGCTCAGAAAAATATCCTTTTTCGGATTGATACTGCTGACAAACATGTTGAAGATACTCCGGGGTAACAATGGTTCTCATGCGCTCAGTGAAGTTCCGGACATGCCTGACGTGATCGATATGGGTTGAAGCATCCATCAAGTTGTCCATAATGGGATTGGCAATTTCCCAAATCTGCTGATCGCTCATTTTCTCGAAGTTCATAATACTGTCATTTCTGCTCGTCTCCGACGCCGGATTACTTTTTGTACGTTTCATACGAGGTGCTTGTGCTCGACAGGCAACGATCACGATCTAGCTGATCCATCAACCGGTTGCACTCATTGCGTTGCCACGATTGACCCGTGGTATAAAGTTGCTGAGTTGAGCAACCCGTAAGATCGAATGCAAATGCCATCGATATCAATCCAAGAACCAGCAAGCGCGGCTGTTGACTGGAAGGCAGTTTGCTCATGATTGGATAGCCATCAAACCACGACATTGATCATCCAGCTGATACCGAAACGGTCGGTAAGCATGCCAAAACGCGGCGACCAGAATGTTTTGGCTAATGGCATTTGCACCTGCCCACCATCGGATAGCGCGGTAAAGAAACGATCCGCTTCATCCTCCGTAGCGACCGAGATGGAAAGTGAAATACCGCTGTATTGCTGAACTTCCTCACATCCATCCGAAGCCATCAGCACGTTGTCACCGATGCGAAAGCTGGCGTGCATCACTTTATTGTCAAATCCCGACGGAAGCATGTCTGCAGGCGGCGGTTCCGGACTGTCTTTGAAACGCATCAGCATGTCAATCTGTGCGTCGAGTGCAGTACGATAAAACTCCAGCGCTTCTTCGCAGCGCCCGCCAAACATGATGTAGGGTTGAATCAATGCGCCTGGCATATTATCTCCTTGATATTAAAATATTTGTGTCTTGCGACATTTACGATCATCGCGCCATTGTTCTCAGCAATGAGTGAGGTTATTAATCCGGTGTTGTGAGTTTGAGGCCAACGATGCCTATAATAATTAAAGCAACGCTGATTAAACGTGCCGCATTCACAGGTTCGCCGAACAGTACGATTCCGAGAATCACTGTGCCGATCATACCGATGCCTACCCAGATGCTGTAGGCAGTGCCAACCGGAAGCGATTGCATGGCAATGCCCAGCAACCAAACACTGGCGATGATCGCGAAAATTGTCCCAATTGTGGGCCACAATTGCGTAAAGCCTTCCGTATACTTCAATCCAATGGCCCAACCAATCTCAAATAGCCCCGCAGCAACAAGAATAACCCAAGCCATATACACTCCTTTCCGAGTTACGGGGCCGTCCCCTGAAAGAGTTGGAGCGGTGAGGTCGTCCTCACTTCCTGCCATAAATCCCTTTGTGCCTTTGCATAACAGTTCTTACACACCGGTTGATTACCGATATGAAATTACAAAGTCTTCAAATATTCAATAATAGCAAAAGCGCTTTGTTTGTCACCAGACCAATTGAGGCGATAAGTTTTTTCACCTTCCACGATATCCTTATCGTGCCCTTTGTTGCTCAAAGCCGGGATCGCGTTGACCTGAAACACATAGCCCTCGTTCTGGTTGGCTGTTTGTTCAGAATTCCAGGAAAAGCCGAGATATTGAGAATCGTAATCGAGGTGACTTTTGATAAAGCTGATCGGGCGCTCGTCCGGAACCAGTAAATGATAAACAGTCGGTACCGTGCCATTATGCAAATAGGGCGCTTGCGCCCAGATACCGCTTAATGGTCGGGCATTGTAACCATGATGTTCATTATTGGGCGACATCAGCAAGTCTTTTTTACCCTCAAGAGAAATACCGTCAAACTCGGCACAGGGCTTGACATCTTTACCAGCCAACTGAATGGAAGTATCCGGTGCACAGTTTGCATACAATTGTTTGCGTGCGGCATAATTTAGCAGTGTACCGACTACGTAAGCCCTTTTCATGCTGGTGCCGAGATTATCATAAACTTTGCCATTTTTAGGCTGATGGCAATCGGCACAGTGTTGTGCAAATAGCGCTTGCCCCTTTTTAGCCAGTTCGATATCCACATTAAAAGGATAAGGGCTGGCCGGTAAGCCATCGAGCAGTTCTTCGGCAAAGGCAGCTACCCGCACATCGGTTTTTTCCAGCCCCAAGGTCAGCATGGCGATCAGATTGCGGTAGATCGGCATCGGCACATTACCGTTCCATTGCCCCCCGCCATTGATAAATCTTTTGTGGCTTTCATCCCAACTTGCGCGGCGCTTGCCTTGTTCCCATACCGACATAAAATCGGTAATACCCGGCTCCGGTGGAAGCGAGACACTGGCAAATCCTTTAATAATTGGGATCTTGCGCAGACTCATATAGCCGTTGATGGCACTTAGCCCCGTCGCATCCGCCATTCCGGGAAAACCAGCCAGCATTTCTGATTCAAGACCTTCGTAGTTCTTGGCGATTAGTGCACCAAAACCTTCGTATTCAGCTTCGGCATGCTGCGCAAACTGCTTGATTGTTTGCACAGCATCTTGTTTGAACAAGGCAATCTGAGCAGCTTCGTAGCCAGCGTCAAAATTTCTATTGCCTGTCTGGAAATTGTTATAAAAATAATGCGGATTGTGTTGCTGAACCGCATCCAATGCATTAAGCAACTTCTGCGTTAACAATTGGTATTTGTTGTCACCGGTTTCACCCGCGTAGGCTGTTTGTAAGGTCTGATATAACTTGACGCGGAATAACGCAATATTGAAAGTCGTATTCACGCCGCCGTCGAGATAGTCTATTTGACCGTTTTCAAGTCGTACACGGCCGATGTGACAGGCGCCGCAGGTGAATGATGCATAATCGATATTGCCCTGCGCCTCAGCACGAGACAAACCGCTAAAGCCAATGCCGCGTGCAACGGGATAGGATTGCTGCCGCTCATCAATAAACAGACCCACCGCATCGAGAAAATTTTCTTCATCTCCCCATAATTCCGGTGCCAGCTTGGGTAAGAGTTTCAACGCAATATAGGGAATACCATCGACTTCGCTAAAAGCAAAATTGCCGAACCAATCATAAGCGACTTGATGAGACTGAATATAATTTGATTTTTCTTGAGATTTTCTGGCTTGCGCTTGTTCCCAGTTTTTTGGCACTTCACTCACGACAGCGGGTGGTAGAGGTGCCTCCAGTGGATGCGCAATACAAGCCGACAGCAAAATAGCAAAGAGGATGCTTAGCGTGATTTTCATGACACTTGTCCTATTGAATTAGAGATCGTGCATCAGTGTAGCAGCATGCGGTAAAGTTTTTGATAGGCTGTTGCGCTCGCATGCCAGCTGAAATCTTTGGCCATGCCATTCTTTTGCAGACTTTGCCAGGTCTTTTTATTGTGATAAGCAAGTGCTGCACGTTTTATGGCGCCCAGCAGGTTATCAGCCGTCATTGGGTAAAATACGAAACCGCTGGCTGTGTGATTTGCCAGTGTATCCGAGCTACAATCCACAACGGTATCGAGCAGACCGCCCGTGGCGTGAACTACCGGCGGAGTACCGTAGCGCTGACTATACATCTGATTCAATCCACAGGGTTCGAATCGTGATGGCATCAGAAAACCATCAATACCGGCTTCTGTCAGGTGAGACAAGGCTTCGTTAAAACCGAAATGAAGTGCGATTGATTTAGGGTAGGTTTGGGCCAGCATGGAAAGCAGATGCTCCAGTTCAGCATTGCCACTACCAAGCACAACCAGTTGCGCGGGTATTTTTATCAATTGCGGAGCAATCTGGATCAGCAGATCAATCCCTTTTTGATGGCTCAAACGGCTGACAACACCGAAGAGCGGGATAGTCGCGTCGATTGCCAGACCCATTTGTCGCTGCAGCGCAGCTTTATTTGCCGCCTTATCCAATAAGTTTTTACTGGTGTAGTTTTTGACCAAATGATGATCCGTTGCAGGATTCCATTCAGTGGTCGCTATGCCATTGATAATGCCGATGAGATCAGGCCGACGAGCGGTCAATAATCCTTGTAAACCGAATCCCAACGGCTCCATCTGAATTTCTTTGGCATAATTGGGACTGACAGTAGTGATCTGGTCGGCATAATACAGTCCTGCTTTGAGAAAAGACAAATTGCCATAATACTCTACCCCGTTGATATCGAAACTATCCGATGGCAATCCCAGTTGCACCGTGCTTCCAGGTGGAAAAATACCTTGAAATGCCAAATTATGGATGGTCATCATTGCGGCAGCTTTCTTCCCCGAATGAAAATGTAAATAAGCCGGGGTGAGCCCACTCTGCCAGTCATTACAATGAACTACGTGCGGACGCCAGGCGATCGGACTGGCGTCACTGGCTAGAATGGCACCAATTTTTGACAACAGGCCGAAACGTAATGCGTTATCTGGCCAATCACGGCCAAACGCATCCATGTATGGCCCGCCTTCACGGTTATACAACCCGGGACAATCAATCACGAACACTGGAATGTTCTCGGTTTTGCTCAGCGATAATCGGGCCGAAAGCAATGAAGCCGGTGGAAACTGTGATAGCGCATGGAATTCGGCTATTTTGGATTTGTATTTAACTCCAGCAATGACTTGCGGGTAGCCGGGTAACAAAAGCCGCACATCGCTGTGCAATGCACGTAATGCAGCGGGCAATGCTGCACTGACATCACCCAGGCCACCGGTTTTGCACAAAGGGTACACTTCAGAAGTGATAAATAGAACGCGAAGTTCTTGAGATCGCGGCATAGGTGATATTTCTACTGATTTGCCTTGAAATAATTGATCAATCCGTTGGTGGATGAATCATGCGCTGTTACAGGTTCACTGTGTTCCAATTCGGTTAGAATTGTTCCGGCAAGCTGCTTGCCCAGTTCCACTCCCCATTGATCGAACGGGTTAATGTTCCAAATTACGCTTTGCACAAACACTTTATGCTCATACATTGCGATCAATGAACCCAATGTATGAGGATCCAGTTTCTTGAATAAAATGGATGTAGTCGGGCGATTGCCGGGAAAAATCTTATGCGGCAGCAATTGCGCCAGGGATTCTGCAGACATCCCTTGTGTTTCAAGCTCGGCACGTACTTCCTGTTCATTTTTGCCCGTCATCAGTGCCTCTGTTTGAGCAAAAAAATTCGCCAATAACATGCGGTGATGTTCGCCCATTGGATAATGGCTTTGGCAAGGCGCCAGGAAATCAGCTGAAACGATTTGCGTGCCTTGATGTAACAATTGGTAGAAAGCGTGTTGACCATTGGTTCCAGGTTTGCCCCAAACAACTGCTCCGGTGGCGTAATCGACCACTTCACCATTGCGGGTGGTGCGCTTGCCATTGCTTTCCATTTCCAGTTGCTGCAAATAAGCGGGAAAACGATGCAGCGATTGATCATACGGCAGCACAACATGAGAAGACGTGCCGAAAAAATTGATGTGCCAGATACCAACTAACCCCAGCATAACCGGCAAATTTTTCTCCAATGGCGCAGTAGCGAAATGCTGATCCATTGCTCTCGCACCTGCCAGCAACGAATAAAAATGATCCATACCAACGGTCAAAGCAATCGGCAATCCAATGGCTGACCATAATGAATAGCGTCCGCCGACCCAATCCCAGAATTCAAACATGTTATCAGGGTCAATGCCAAATTTTTCCACTGCAGCGCGATTGGTGGAAACAGCAACAAAATGATGTGCAATGTCTTTTTCATTGCCACCGTTGGACAGAAACCACTCGCGCGCAGAATGCGCATTGGTCAGGGTTTCCTGAGTAGTAAATGTTTTTGAAGCAATAACAAAAAGTGTCGTAGCCGGATCAAGTTGCCGCAAAATACCTGCTAATTGTGTACCGTCAACATTTGAAACAAAGTGTGGTTTGATGCCATTCAGCCAGTAAGGTTTAAGTGCTTCAGTCACCATTACCGGTCCTAGATCCGATCCACCGATACCAATATTGACAATATCGGTAAACATTTTTCCGGTATAACCTCTGCGCGCGCCGCTTTGAATCTCAATCGAGAAACGCTCCATCTGCTTCAGCACGCGCTTAATATCCGGCATCACATCCGCACCATCAACCATGATGGATTGATCACCCCGTAACGCAATATGCAGTACCGCGCGCTGTTCAGTCGAATTTATTCTTTCCCCGGAAAACATCCGTGCAATCCAATCTTTTAGCTGCTGCTGATGCGCTAATGCCAGCAATAAATCAACAGTTTCATGATTGATCGGGTGTTTGGCATAATCCATTAAAATATTGTTGAAAGTCAGAGAGAACCTTTCAAAGCGTTGCGGATCCTGCTGAAACAATTCTCGCAAATGTTGTTGCGTCATAGCGGATTGATGCGCCTGTAAGGCGAGCCAGGCAGATGATTGCGTAAGAGTAGGCATAGCGTTTTTGAGTTGCTGAATATTAGGAGTTATGAATCTTGAATGAAATGAAACTACCGGATATTAATCTCCAGTGTAATGATTAATTCCAGAGTTGTTACAGGCCATTCCAACAGCAGTGTCGTTGCCTGCATAATTTTTTCAAACCCGCTTTCAGATTGCGATACCGAAAAATGTGGGTGTGCACTTAATGTCACTGGATGAGATGTTTTTAGCACTACGCTACCGCCTAGCGTATCGTCGTCTAATGTTATTTCAGTCATGCCGGTTAACGCAAGCAATTCACCAAAACCGCCACGAATTTTTCCCTGATAAATGTAGCGTCCGCCCACGCCATCACAACTAGGCATCGCAAGATTGATTTCGGTACTGAATCCATGCGCCAGTTTAGCGGTAAAATGATATGCGACCTGTAATTGATTCTGATCCAACATGACGTGTTTATGGATCGGATATTGGGTATTTTCAGATTGAAAGTGGTTATTTTCAAGTGCTGAAGCAACGGATCGATAGGCGATAAACGTGCCATCCAAGCGATCGACGAACAAGCCGCGAGGATGATCATCGGCGACAATGTCTTCCGCATTAATTTCATGCTTATAACTGATTCGGTCGTGCGCTGACGCGATACCGCTGGCGGTATTGCTGGATTCATCCAGTTGTCCCGTCTGAATTTTCTGGTAATAATGTTCGGTCTGGACGCGCAAGGTATCGCCAAAGTTATGCTTCAACAGATAAGCATCCAGTTCGCAAATACTTGCAAAACCGTCTAATTTTAGCACTGCCTGTAGCACACCATTTTGGAGGTACGCTTCTTCCACACCATCCAGGTCGGTATCTTCGGTAAAATACGAAGGACGCGGCGCGCGGGTATCGAGCAACGCTTCCAGTTCAACCACGCCATTGTATACAGCACGCCGCAGATGCGGGAGATACAGGCCGCCAAACATGCCATGCCAATAGGCATCATTCGCTTGAGATTCGTACAGTTTCTGCCGCATTTCATTAGTACGTTGTAGCACCGGTAATTTATCCAACCGCGCAGAAAGTCCCAACATACGCTTATGCATCCAATTGGATTCTGGGTAGCGGGAAAAAAAGTTTTTCCAAATTCCGCCTCGGATAAAAGCCTTCTTGTGCTCATGCCAGCCGCTTGCCTTTACCTGCTGTAACAGCTCTGCATAAATATTGGCGGAATGTGCAGGCAGCGTCCATTCATTCATTTCTATGTACGATACCGTAGGCAGATA
The DNA here is from genome assembly GCF_022842015.1 of Nitrosomonas sp. Taxonomy (GTDB): domain Bacteria; phylum Pseudomonadota; class Gammaproteobacteria; order Burkholderiales; family Nitrosomonadaceae; genus Nitrosomonas. The sequence continues at coordinate 13,032 of NZ_JALHQJ010000066.1, forward strand.
AATAATGCCGCGGGTTTTCTCACCGGCATGATATTCGCTGTAATGCTGGGTACATATTTTGTCGGAGGCCAGTACGCCTTGAATAAAATGCTCAAGCCAGCCTTGCTCATATACCCAATGATACGTTTCCGGCCAGATGCCAAATTTCTCGATATCATCAAAATAAACCGCCGCAGGGTTAGCATTTGGCAAATGATGATCCGCCAATGATTCCAGATAAGCGATGGTCTCTTCAGCCGGAGAGAAAGGGATTTTATAGCGTAAAGCTTCAGAAATCGGGAATAAATCGAGTTTATAAGCATCTTCCTCGGTAGTGAAATAACCACTCAATTCTTCCGGTGTTTTACCGGCACATAGAAAATGGTAATCATCTACAGTGACATAGCGAATTCCGCAATTCACCAAAGCCGGAACGACCGTGGACTCCCAAACACGTTCAGTCAACCATGCCCCTTGTGGACGTTGACCAAACTTTGCTGCCAGTTTATTGGAGAATGTATCAATCTGTCCGATGCGGTCCCGGTTCGGAATGACCGCCAAAACCGGCTCGGTATCACCCGCACCGAATAATTCCACTTGCCGTCGCGCAACCATTTGATGCAGCAATGCCATATCATCAGGAAAATGTTGCAACAGATAATCCAGTAACCATCCCGAGAAATGAACTGAGAAACGGAAGTCTGGGTAGCGATAAAGTATCTGCAGAAAGGGTTTGTAACAACGCTGATGCGCGTCCTTCAATACATCGGGAAAGTTGCCGACGGGTTGATGGGCATGAACACCCAAGAGTAGCGAAACACGTTGTGACATTCAATGACTCCCGTAATCGTTAAGAACCCAAGGCAATCCAGAATGCTTTTTTCAAGCACGGATGAATGTGGTTTGAATTAATCCCCGTTTGACGAGGACCGCCGCATCGCTCCGCTCGTTTCGGTGTATTCATTACCTTTACTAACGGGCTCAAGTATTGTTGGCGGTGTCGGTAGTTTAAGCAAATGATATAGATTTATCAGATTTTTTCTGAACAATTGATCGAAGCTCGCTACCGAATGTGCCGGGTTGTAATCACCAAACCACCAAAACCAATCTGAACTCTCACAAGACGCCAATTGCCGACTGGCTTGGGTTTTTTCTTCCTCAGTCAACCGGTTGCTTTGCATCACCAGATCAAAACTATGTTTAGCCGCACAGAGCATGTCCCATGCGCGGTTTTTTTCGTTATCGCCAATCCAAGTAGAGAATGTTCCATATACCCAGCTACCCGCTGCTAGCGTAGGCAAAGTTTCAATAGTATTGATCTCCGCGTGTGCAAGATAATCCCGATAAGTTGTGGTACGGATATACGGATGGTCATCAAGCAGATGATAAAGATCATCAAGAAAATAGAAACCGTTATAGGGATATGATTCCCAGGCATTCTCACCATCCAGAATAACACTGATAACCGGATTTTCCTCAGCTGATGTGTTGTGATAGATGTGATCCAAAGATTGCACAAAATTTTCAGCAGCATCACGACCAAACCATTTGGAATATTCAAAACCGATCAAATCGGATAACTGATCATCGCGGAAAAAACAGATGACGTCTTTGGTTTCACCATCTATCCGGTAAGGGTGATATAAATAGTGATTGCGATCCGAAAGTGGCTTATCAGGATATGCTGCACGTAAGCTATTGACCAGCACACCTTCCCCACTTGCGCTCCACTGACAACCTTGTTCTGCCAGGATTTTTATTAATGCGGTTGATAAAGCCCCTTCAGCAGGCCAGGCACCGACAGGCTTTTCATTGAAACGCTGTGTGTGACTGGTGATTGCAGACGACAAATGAAACGCCACACGGCTACGTCCACCTGGATAGATGTCATGCACGGGCAAGGTAACATCAGGTTGGCTATCTTGAGCAGAAGTAAAATCAATCAGAAGCGGTGCGAGCGGATGATAATGAGGCGTGGTGGATAATTCAATCTGACCAGACTCAGCAAGCTTGCGATAGCGTGGAATCAGACCCTCAATTAATTCTCCAATTAAAGTAAAGAGCTGCAGTCGATCCTCGTGGCTAAACTCCTGATTCTTGGCCATCAGTTTCATCACAAACTCGTTGTTTCGCCGTACACTTTCCCCCATCCACGCCAAGTGATACCAAACCACTAAATCAGCCAGATATTGCCCGGAAAAATACTTTAACTCGCGCTCACTCACTTTGTTGAAAACTTGATAAAGTTCGTGCAAGCGCTTATAAGCTGGGTACGGTTGCAACATGTTCTCATGATTGCTGAGAAAACAACTATCAAATAAATACAGTCGATCCTGCATCGTAATGTTTTCTAGCTCAGGTGTCGCTAGCAGGCGTAACAAAGGACAACGTATTTGCTTGGTGGAAAATTGTTGTGTGAAATCTTCCAGCTGATCCAACAGTACCGGCACAAAATTGACAATCGCTTTGGTTTTTGGATGCGACTCCAAATGGTAAGCCATATCGGTATAATCCTTAATGGCATGCAGATATACCCAAGGCAACACAAATTGATTGGTCACATAATCCCGATAGTCCGGTTGGTGCATATGCCATAAAAAGACAAGATTTATTTGCTTCATTATAAAAAATGGTTCTTATTAAGTTAGTAATTACAGTAGCTTGCTTATTTAGTTAAGTTTCTGACATAAGAATGAACATGCTCAGCACTTTGTGCCGCTCAGCATTATTCGAATCGTTTATTCAATTTTTTGTTAACATACTTTATGTATTTCCTGTCCTAACATTTCTGATGTAATTAACGTAATGCCTTTTTCGGTAACATAGAACCGCTTGCGGTCCTGATCAGGATCAAATCCAACGGTTAATCCTTCAGGAATCACGCATTTTTTCTCCACCACAACACGCCGTAATCGTGCATGGCGGCCAATTTCCACATTGGGAAGTATGACCGAATCCTCTACATGGCTGAAGCTATTGACTTTCACGTTGGAGAACAGCAAGGAACGGCGAACGGTGGCGCCGCTGATAATACAGCCACCGGATACGGAAGAATCCAATGCCTGACCACGTCGGTCATCATCATCAAAAATAAATTTTGCCGGGGGCAGTTGTTCCTGGTGTGTCCAGATTGGCCAGTCATCATCGTACAGATTAAGCTCCGGTGTGACGGAAATCAGGTCAACATTGGCTTCCCAGTATGCATCCACTGTTCCAACATCACGCCAATACGGCATTCCGGATGCCATATTAACGCAGCTATTCATGAATCGATGCGCAAAGATGCGATAACGGGGCACCAAATACGGAATTAAATCTTTACCAAAGTCATGCGATGAATCATGATCTTGATGATCACGAATTAATTGCTCATAGAGAAAATCGGCATTAAATATATATATGCCCATACTCACCAACGCTTTCTCAGGTTGACCGGGTATCGACACTGGTTGAGCCGGTTTTTCAAAAAAACTGGTTACTTGCCATTGGTCATTGACACCCATCACACCGAAGGCACTGGCTTCTTGTTGTGGAATTTCGAGACAAGCCACCGTCATATCCGCACATTTCTCGATATGTTCAGCCAACAGCTTACTGTAATCCATTTTATAAATGTGGTCCCCGCCCAGAATTAATACATATTTCGCATTGTGGCGCAGTAAAATATCGATATTCTGAAATATTGCATCGGCTGTTCCTTGGTACCATGTTTCATCGGCAGTTCGCTGCTGCGCGGGAAGTAGCTCGACAAACTCTTTAAAACGTCCATCGAAAAAACTCCAGCCATGTTGAATGTGGCGAATCAGGCTCTGTGCTTTATATTGGGTCACAACGCCTATACGCCGAAAACCTGAGTTGACACAATTGGATAGAGGAAAATCAATGATGCGAAATTTTCCACCAAAAGGCACAGCCGGTTTAGCGCGCCAGTCGGTCAATTGATGTAAACGACTACCCCGCCCACCCGCTAATATCAATGCTAGCGTTTCATGTGAGATGTTGGTATGAAAGCGGCTACTGGTCCTGTATTTCGCCTGGGACTCATTTCCATGTACAGGTTCATTTTTATCCATAGCGATTAATAGCCCTTTTGTCTCTATGTGAATATGTTATCGTATTATGGCACTTTCTCACAGATTGCTTCGAATTTAATTGCCTTTTGTCAAAGAATAGACAGGTTATAATCCAAGCCGCATCTGCTAACTCCATATTAAAGGTGATGACCACGAGCAAACCCAATTATCTGCTACATGC
>NZ_JALHQJ010000067.1 GCF_022842015.1 Nitrosomonas sp.
AAAATTACCACTCGTGTATTCCCATTACTAGAAAAATCCGGAATATAATTCACACAATCAATATCATTCAAAAATGTATTTAATATAAGAATATCAGGTCTTTTCTCAATGACAAGTCGTTTAGCATCAGAAATATTTGATGCTGTACCAATGACTTCCATTCTTGGTTGCTTACTATTTATTAATTTCTCCAATCCCCATAGCACTATTTGTTGATCATCAACCAACAGCACTTTGATAGACTGTACTGCAAATTGATTAACCATATTATTAGCAGCATCAATCCCAAAATTCCGACAAAAACAAGACTCAAAATCAGCAGATCTATTCTCTGCACTATGTTTATTGATATTACAACCCATCGCGGAAGCAATCATCGTTGCACGTTGCACAATCGAATCACTAGCATAGGCAGTAAAATATATGCAAAGATTCAAATTGTCCGATTGCAAAATTAAATGTTGTCGCAAATCTATTCCATCACAGCTCTCTAATTTTATGTCCGTTAGAATAAGATCCGGTTTATCTTTACTGATTCTAACTAAGACTTCTTGACTCGAAGTACAAATACCAATGATATTGTATCCCCATTCTCCAACTACATTCTTTAAAGTCTTACCACAAACATATTTGTCAACAACTATCAGTACGTTGGGATCATTCATACGTTTATGCGAAATCCTCGTTAGCGCTTGCTCTGCTTTGTTGGCCATTTTCTCTACCCTTAAACAGGTTTATTTTGACTTATCTCTCTTTGGTATGTCTCAAAAACTATTTTCTTAAGATATTTAACTTATTAATATTAAATATTTTTTACTTATAATTCTGATTTAATTAACCGCAAACCAATAAAATCAATCTACTTAAATATGTTATCAATTAGAAATAATCTTTAACAATTTCTTCTTGTTTCATATTGACTCAATATTTCATTATCTAATAAAGTAGAGACATATGCGGATTATCTTGTAATAACTTTAAATATTTCTTAATATCATTCGTGAAATTTGCCACATACAGATAAAAAATTTCCTTCCTTTAAGATACAAACTAATCTCGAGATTATTCAGTTTCAATCGTTTGAGTGTACACCAATTTAAATTTATTATGCCTCCGATCAAGTGAAAACCTTTGTAAAAACCTAATTCAGGAAATTTTTATTATATGAATCCAGCAGGTTAATACAATGTGTTGCAAATTACAAAATGCACTTTCACAAAAGTCTCGTGGAATATTATTCATTAGCTTACTCCAGGATCACATTATCAAATTACCCAGCGGTATATTCTCATTTAGAGTAAATTAAATCATGAAATTGCCGACTAATTCAATTTAGTCTACAAATTGCATTTATACTAACAAAATCTATAGGATTGCAATGTGACAAAACCCACACAAAAGATCTTACATTCACCCACTCATGTGATTTTGAAAAAATAAAGTTTGTTGTCACGATTCATTCGGATGCCTCCCTATCCCTGATGAAATTCTTTAATATCGCCGTGTCAGCCCAGCAAGTTGCTGCTTCTATTCTTATCTATATTCCAATAAACAACCCTATGGCAAGACCACGGGGAATCGCGGGTTCAAAACTTATTAATCTCTCTTATTTTACAATAAACTATCAAGCACTCATCTTACTTACTCACTTACTTATCCATATTTCTTCCGGTTTCTCCGCCTCCGGCTATGTGCGCGCCTCGCATCTGCTTCTGTTGGTGGAGCAGGCTTTTTATCAGCGTAGGGATTATGACCAATCTTAAAATCAACCCGTAATGGAGTACTCCATAGCTTAAAAGTTTCACGAAATGTATTCTCCAGATATCGCCGATAACTTTCTGGCACATGATTCAGCATACTGCCATGCACAATAATCAACGGTGGATTAGATCCACCTTGATGCGCATACCGCATTTTGGGGCGCGACATGCCTCCACGTGGCGGTGGGTGCTTTTCAACTGCAGCAATCAAAGCACGCGTCAACTTTGGCGTCGACAAATCGGCCATAGCCGCCGCATAAGCTATATCTATCGACGGTAACAAATGTTTTATTCCGGTGCCATGTAATGCAGAGATGTAATGCAGTTGCGCGAAACTCAGAAAAGCTAGTTTGCGATTTAAGTCGCTTTTAATAGTAGTACGCTGATATTCATCTAGGTCATCCCATTTATTGACTGCGATAACCAACGCACGTCCCGTTTCCAGTATAAATCCAGCAATATGAGCATCTTGATCAGAAATCTCGCTTCTTGCATCTAATATCAGCACAGCAACATTGGCGTCTTCAATTGCTTGCAGTGTCTTAATCGCAGAAAATTTCTCTATAGTTTCATACACCTGACCGCGACGTCGCAACCCAGCTGTATCAATCAGCGTGTATTGTTTGTCTTTATGTGTAAAATCAATATAGATACTATCTCGCGTCGTGCCAGGTTGGTCAAAGGCGATTACCCGCTCTTCTCCTAACAATGTATTGATAAGTGTAGATTTCCCAACATTAGGGCGACCAACGATGGCAATCTTTGGATGTTTGCCTGGAGATTCTTCTGCAATTTCTGGGAAATCTGCCAATGCTAAATCTGCTAACTCATGGATGTTATCACCATGCATCGCCGATACTGCACAGGGATCACCCAGACCTAACTCAAAAAATTCCGCCGTGACAACGGCTGTCGCCATACCTTCCGTTTTATTTACGACCAGAAGAATTTTCTGTCCAGATTTGCGCAGCTGCTCGGCAATAATTTTGTCATATGCAGTTAGGCCCTGCCGACCATCGACAATAAACAATACCTTATCTGCCTCATCAACCGCCTGCATCGTCTGCTTTGCCATGGCATACAAAATGCCGTCTTTAATGACAGGCTCAAAACCTCCGGTATCCATAACCAAATAAGGCTTATCCCCTACTTTGCCGGCACCATAATGCCGGTCTCGCGTCAAACCTGGAATATCCGCAACGATAGCATCGCGAGTACGAGTCAGTCGGTTAAACAAAGTTGATTTACCAACATTAGGGCGACCAACCAAGACGAGTGTGGGTTTCATGAATATTTGCAGCTTTCGTTCAGGTTAAGTGACATAAATAAAGATATCGCTGAATCATAAAGATTCCAGACGAATTCTGAAAACAACTAAAATTGTGTACTATAAGCGTACACGCCACCTTTCGCTGTTTGGACTGCAAACCCATCCGGCAATGGAGAAACAGGGTTTTGAATCATACTACCATCGGTACCTGAACGGGCGATTAAAACTCCATCATAGTTCCGCAGCAAATTAACATTTCCTTGATCATCTCCAACAACTATATATTGTCCTTTGATAACAGGTTTCGTTAATTTCTTACTACCAAGTCTGCTTTGCTTCCATACACTGGCTCCACTAAGCAAATCATATGCAGCAACAACGCCCTTATCTTCAGTTACATAAACATAATCGCTATCCATTACTAAACCCGCGCTGCTAGAAGATTCACGCGCCCAGATTTGAGCGCCATTATTGATAGCAAAACACGCAACACGCCCTTGATATGCAACCGCACAAACGAGCCTGTCATTAACCACAGGTGCGCTGGTAATATCCGTCATACGTTCGAGCTCCGTGACGCCCCGTGGATGCGAAACGGCAGCTTCCCATCCAACATTGCCGTTAAACAAGCTCATCGCCACCATTTTTCCACCGGGGAAACCCGCAAATACAGCACCATGCGCAAGTGTTATTCCTGCAGTACTTCGCACCGTTAATGGGGGAGTTGCACCTTGATAAATCCATTTCCGCTTTCCATCAATGGCATCCAGTCCAAATATCCGTCCATCAACAGTTCGCACAACCACAATATTGTTTTGTACTTGTGGCGGACTTAAAATTTCACTGGTGACTGATGCTTGCCATAACATATGACCAGATTCGTTATAAGCAAGTACTTCACCTTTAAAAGTTCCAACCAGAATAAGCCCTTCCCCGACACCTACCCCGGCAGAGAATCTATGCTTAGTTTTGACTTCCCACAACTGCTTACCAGTCGCTGCTTCATATTTTGTAAGTTTCCCCGCCTCGTCGGCTGAATATACCGCATCATTTTCATAAACGACATAGAATGAAGCAATTTCATTTTCACTGACTTTATTTTTCCATTTTAATGGAATCCGATCAACTGATTTTAAAGCATCAAGCTCTTCCTTTTCATAAACGATGACTTCGTCTGTGACAAACATATCCGATAGTTGTGTACTCATTGCTTCAACAATACGCATGTTAAATGGATTCATCGAACTACCACAACCTGACAACAAAACAAATACTATCGAAAACGTAAATAATCGTCTGAGTTTGGTAAGATTCGATCCAACAATTGTTAAATGTTTATTCAGAATTGCCCAGCCCATCCAATTTCATTTGTACAATATTGTAATAATTATTACTCTTATCAAGTTTGTCTATAGCTGCTTGATAACTTAAACGCGCTTCAGAAATTTTCTGGGCAGCTACCTGAATATCCCCTTTACGATCCAAATACAATCCAGCGAAAGCTTCATCATGCCCAGCATCCAGAAGCCTTAATGCTTCACCATACTTTCCTTCATCCAAAAAAATCCCTGAAATTCTCAATCGCGCCAAGTCACGCATCTCGACTTCCTTTGCATGATCAAGAATCCATTGTAAGTTTTGTATCGCACGCTTATTATTTCCTGCTTGAACATCTGCCTGTGCAGCGATCATTGCAGCGCGTGGTGCATAGCCACTGGACGAATAGCCTTGCGTGAGCAACTGAGCCGCATCATTAATTTTTTCCGCATCATTGCTTGATTGCACCTGCTTTAATAATGCATATAAATCCGCCGCCTGCTGTGCTTGCTGCTGCTGATAATAATTCCAAGCCTTCATAGCCCCAGCGGTTGCTAACATCACTGCCAGAACAATAGTGATTGCAGTGCCATACTTTTCCCACCAAGCTTTAAGCCCATCAATTCTCTCTTGATCTTCATGATTATGAGTTGCCATGATATATCCCTGGTTGATTCTGAGTTATTGTTAATGCGAATTTTTCTTATTGATTATTTCAGTAACACTATTTAGTTTTACACTTGCTTGTTCGATCAGTTCACGTAATGGTTTAATGGTCACTTCTTGCGCCCTAAATTCATCATTCCCGATAATCACCGCATAAACAGCACCAGATGAATCAGCCTTTTTCATCTGAGATTTAAAGCTGCCGTCACCACAATGCAAAATAACATTGAATCCCTTATCGCGAAGAAACTCTGCGCATTTCCAAGCATAATCCATAACTTGGTCATTACCCTGATGAACAATATAAATATCAGGCACAGGCTTGTTAATTTTTTTCCCACATGCTTCTATCAGCAACAACAGCCGTTCTACTCCCATAGCAAAACCGCAGGCCGGAATGGATTTTCCACCTACCTGCTCTATCAAGCCATCATAGCGCCCGCCCGCACAAACAGTCCCTTGCGCACCTAATTTATCGGTCACCCATTCAAATACAGTACGATTGTAATAATCTAATCCCCTCACCAAACGCAAGTTAACTTCATAATTAATACCTCGCTCGCGTAATATTCTTTGCAAAGATTCAAAATGATTGCATGATTCAAGATCCAGATCATCAATCAATCTAGGTGCATTCTCAATAACTTTTTCCATTCTCGGATTCTTGCTGTCAAGTATGCGCAATGGATTAGTATGCAAACGTCTTAATGAATCTTCATCCAATTCGCCTCGATGCTGCTCAAAGTACTTAAGTAATCGCGCACGGTGCAATACACGTGATTCAGTATTTCCCAATGTGCTTATTTCCAGACGCAAATCCGAGATTCCCAATAATTTCCATAAACGGGCACCCATCACGATCAGCTCTGCATCAATATCAGGTCCTGCATAACCCAACGCTTCCACACCAATCTGGTGAAATTGACGATAACGCCCTTTTTGCGGACGCTCATGTCGGAACATCGGGCCTGCATAATACAGCCTCTGTGGTCCAGCATATAAAAGATTATGCTCAATAGCAGCACGCACGCACGATGCAGTGCCTTCCGGCCGCAGCGTCAAACTATCATTGTTGAGATGATCAATAAAAGTATACATTTCTTTCTCAACAATATCAGTCACTTCGCCAATAGAACGAACAAATAAATCGGTTTGCTCAACGATCGGGGTGCGAATATTCCGATATCCATAAGCCGCAAGCCACTGCTGCACTGTTTGTTCAAAATATTCCCAGAGATAAGATTCGTCCGGAAGGATATCATTCATCCCACGAACTGCTTTAACACCTTTAACCATCAGATGACTTTTCTCGGGTACTTCTCACTCACATATTGATCAACGATTGCACGGAATTCGTTGGCAATATTATCGCCTTTCAAGGTTACGGTTTTTTGTCCATCTACAAATACTGGCGCCACTGGAATTTCACCAGAACCCGGCAAACTAATACCGATATTAGCGTGCTTACTTTCTCCTGGACCATTTACCACACAACCCATCACAGCCAGCGTCATATTTTCGACACCATCGTATTGCTTACGCCATACAATCATCTCATCACGCACATAAGCTTGGATGCTTTCTGCTAATTCCTGAAAATAGGTGCTGGTTGTACGCCCACAACCAGGGCAAGCAGCAACTAGCGGGACAAATGCGCGCAACCCCATAGTTTGCAAAATTTCCTGAGCGACAATCACTTCACGCGAACGGCTTCCCCCTGGCTCCGGGGTTAATGAAATCCGAATCGTATCGCCAATGCCCTCCTGCAAAAGAACTGCCAATGCCGCTGTAGATGCCACAATACCTTTAGAGCCCATACCTGCCTCGGTTAACCCTAAATGTAATGCATAATCGCAACGCGCAGCCAAATCGCGATATACGCTAATCAAATCCTGTACACCACTTACTTTACATGACAATACAATCTTATTGCGACTAAGCCCAATTTCTTCTGCCCTTGCCGCGCTTTCCAATGCCGATGTTATTAATGCCTCCCGCATTACATATTTAGCATCCTGCGGATTAATTGAGGTTGCATTTTCATCCATAATACGCGCTAGCATTTCTGGATCAAGACTCCCCCAGTTAACGCCGATACGTACAGGTTTATCGTATTTACAAGCTGTTTCAATCAAGGTAGTAAATTGCTCATCACGTTTCTTACCATGACCAACATTTCCCGGGTTGATGCGAAATTTTGCCAATGCTTTTGCACATTCGGGGTAACTGGTGAGTAATTTATGACCATTGAAATGAAAATCACCAACCAAGGGCACATGGCACCCTATGCCATCCAAGCGCGCGCGAATTGCCTCTACTGCTTTTGCAGCTTCCATTGAATTGACAGTAATCCGAACCAACTCAGATCCAGCGCGTGCTAGCTGCGCAACTTGCTCTGTAGTAGCGACTTCATCAACCGTATCAGTATTGGTCATTGACTGCACTACGACTGGTGCACCACCACCCAGCATTATAGAACCAACCTGGACACCCACACTGGATCGGCGATTTATCGAGAAACTATTTTCAGACATAATTAATTATATTGAGATCTAGAGATTGCAAGTACGCTCACTCAAGCGTAAAGCGCGCGGTTCCATCTTGCCTTTTATAGGAAGAAATATTAATTTCTTTGTTATTATAGGTGAGATTAACGCCCGATGCATTGCCTATAACGATCGATAATGGTCTCTTACCTACAACAATTTGCTCGCTGCCACCTTTCATAAGTTGCTCAAACAAAGAAACACCCTTGGCGTCTACTACCTTCACCCATGAGTCTGATGTGAATTTAAAATATAAATTACCTGAATCATTAGGTTTTGCGTTCTGCAAGTCAGCAGATTGAGAAATAAGATTCTTTTCAGCTGGGATTAATTCAGTTTTAGCATCTTGTTCTACCGTCGCACCTCTCGGATTATTGGGTTCTGATGTTATTGCTGGTAAGTTAGGTAAGTTAGCTACGTTATCTGCAGCTGTCGACATTGGCAATTGGATCTCCATGGACGTAGTACCTAATTCTGATCGCGCCGCACTAGTTGTCGAACTGGTATCAGAATCTTTGTTCCATCCACTATTCTCGAAAATAAAATATGCACCTAAAATAATAACAACCAAAACAATAGCAATCACCAATGGGTTATTACCAGAATTTTCTCGACTTGAGGAAAACGATAATTTCTTATCTTTAAATGGTGTGCGCTCATAGGTTGATATTATTCGAGTTGACTCTGGAAGCAATTGCAATAATTGCATGGGGTCCAGTTGCACAAGGTTGGCATAATTACGAATAAACCCACGCAAGAATGTTTTTCCAGGCAGTTTCTCAAAATCCTCATTCTCGATTGCCTCAACCTGTTGTATCGAGAGACGCAATTGCCGAGATACATCATCAATACTCATATTTCTCATAATTCTTGCTCTGCGCAGCAAATGTCCGACACTTTGCACAATACCCATAGAATCAATAGCATTTAATTCATTTTGGGTTTTTACATGCTCAAGACTATACACAACACCATTCTGGGAATCACTTCCTTCGACATATTCACGATGATGTACATTTAAATTAGAAGCAATTGAATCGAGTTTGTTGCGTTGTTCTCCAATGATTGATTCGATGTCCTGCGCTTCTACCCTTTGCATATTTTCATGTGTCGCTTGATCAGACTTTAAAGTGTCGTGCCCAGATGAGTTATTTTCGGTTGTTGCATTTAAATCAGGTGTGATGGATTCAATATTCTCAGCATGATGATTTACGTTTTTGTCTTTTTCGTCATTAGTATTTGTCATCTGATCTTTCCTTCTCGAATCGACACAGCTTCTTTGGATTCAGGAAAATGCTTTTGCAGTTGAAAAATATAACTGTCAACAGCCAATGGATTATCCAAGGCCCGCTCAATTTTTACTGCCAACAATAATCCTTCAGCTGTAGGTGCATAATTCTGCAGAAACTGAGAAAGTTTAGATTGTGCCTCCGTGAAATTTCCACGCTCAAAATCAATACCAATCAATCCAATTATTGCAGGTGAGTAATTGGGTTGAATCGATAATGCATTTTGAAAAAACAATTGCGCCTCCGTGTATTTCTGACGTTTAGTTTCACAAATCCCCGCATTAGTGTATGACATTTCTGGCGTTGAATGGAGCGGATCTCTGGCAGCCATCATAAAGTGATTGATGGCATCGTCCATACGGTTTGTAAAGCGCTGACATAAAAACCACCCATAATTATTATTAATTTCCGGGTTTTTTGGTGCCATTCGAATAGCTCGTTCAAAATTCTCCAGAGCTTTCCCATTTTCATTTAAGCTCATATTTATAAGCCCTAGCACACTATATGCAGGCGCATAATTCGATTGTGCCTTTAATGCTTCATTAACCTCTTCAATTGCAACATCCAATTGTCCACGATAAAAATATTCAGCCGCCAACTCTGTATGAATTTTTGCACTTTGGAGTGCGCGATCTGACCTATCTTGAATCGGCATTCCGGTTTCTGCATTGTGCTGTACACAGCCATTTAGTCCGACAAGAAATAACAATAAAAAAAATAATGGTAAATATAACTTCACTGGGTCGTTTCTACTTTTAATCGAGCCGAACGATGCGTTTTATCTTTTACCTGACCGGCGAGCTGGCCACAAGCAGCCGCTATATCATCACCCCGTGTTTTCCTGACAGTTGTTACAAGCTCTGCATGCATTAACACATCACGAAAAATTTTTACTGCCTCAGTCGATGAGCGCCTATATCCAGAATCAGAAAAAGAATTGAATGGGATTAAATTAAGCTTGCAAGGAGTATCCTGTACTAATTTCACAAGTTCACGTGCATGCGACACACTATCATTAACACCATCAAGCATGACGTACTCAAAAGTTATAAAGTCTCTGGGCGCAGCCGGCAAATAACGTTGGCAAGCAGCCAATAACTCTCTAATCGGATATTTTTTGTTAATTGGAACCAATTGATCACGCAACGCATCATTCGGAGCATGTAAAGAAACAGCCAGAGCAACCGGACAACGCTCACGCAATCGATCAATAGCGGGCACTAGCCCGGAAGTACTCACCGTTACGCGACGCCGAGAAAGACCATAAGCATGATCATCCAACATTAAATCTAAGGCTGTTACGACATTCTCAAAATTGGCTAGCGGCTCACCCATCCCCATCATGACAACATTAGTAACCGCCTTTCTTGTCTGCGGCTTTGTAACATCACCGCATGTTCCAAGCTTCTTATTTGCGATCCATAACTGCCCGATAATCTCCGCAACAGTTAAGTTACGATTAAATCCTTGTTTCCCAGTAGAGCAAAAAGTGCAGGCCAATGCACATCCAACTTGACTTGAAACACACAAAGTGCCACGGTTTGCTTCTGGAATAAAAACAGTCTCTATGCCATTTCCTGCGCCAACTGATAGCAACCATTTGTGCGTTCCATCGGCTGCTGCATAATCGGACATAATCGATGGCAACTCAATAACTGCTCGTGTCGCAAGCTTCTCTCTCAAGCTTTTTGCCAGATCACTCATTAAATCAAAATCGACTATACCAAACTGGTGAATCCAGCGTAATAATTGCCTTGCACGAAAAGGCTTTTCGCCAATTTCAGTGCAAAAATCAACTAAGCTTTTGCCATCATAATTTAGCAAATTAATCGACACAATTTAAATGTCCATTGCCTTTATCGAGAATAAATATTGAGTGTGGAAAAAAAACAGGCGATTTCAGCTGTTGCAGTTTCTGGCGCGTCTGAGCCATGCACCGCATTGGCATCGATACTATCTGCAAAATCAGCACGGATAGTTCCTTTTTCTGCTTTTTGGGGGTCGGTTGCACCCATTAAATCGCGATTCTTCTTAATTGCATCCTCTCCTTCCAGCACTTGTACCATCACAGGCCCGGATGTCATAAAATTAACCAAGTCGTTAAAAAACGGCCGCTCACGATGTACTGCGTAAAACTGCTCCGCATCAGATTGTGATAAATGTATCATGCGCGCGGCAATAACTTTCAAACCGCTTGATTCAAAGCGGGAATAAATCTGGCCAATCACATTTTTTGCAACAGCATCTGGTTTAATAATTGATAAAGTTCTTTCAATTGCCATTTTTAACAAATACTCCAATAAATTAGTAAATTTAACATTACATTCTAACAAAATATGCACCCAGTTCGCAAAAGCACATAGCTTTTGTTTTAAATAAACAAACTATTTTGATAAGAATTTTTTACAAGGGATTCATCTGTCGAAGACAAAAAACTATGGCTCTATCGAAAAAACTGGATAGCCCTTTGAATTCCAATCCTTAATACCCTCACGGTAATAAAAAACACTAGTCCACCCCCACCCAATTGCTTTCTCTATCGCAATTGAACTACCCAGGCACGAAGTGCCATTACAATAAATGACAACAGATTGATCCTTTTTTACAATCGCACTCAATCTCTGCTCATCAAAATCACTTTTCACAGAAAGATGATACGCACCAGGAATATGCCCCATCCTATAATCATTCAAGCCTCTGACGTCAAGGAACAAATATCCCTTATCGAAAAATAACTTAGCAGTTTCTGTGCTAATGGTACGAGCACCTTCAACACTTCCCGGTGACAAATCATCAGCCTTAGATATATCGACGACGAGAAATGTTGCGATTAACAGCACTGATAAGACTCTGTTCATTTTAATTTCCTAGTATAGGCTATTCAAAATAAAACTGTAATTCTCTCCAAAATTACTTAGATTTGCGACACTCACGAAAATATTTCTTATTTTCATAATACGATTCATGACAATTATCTGTATCCCACTCTGGATAACCTAATAATGGGATTGGTGTTAAATCATCACTGGATGATAATGCACAAAGCAAAAATTGCTCTAGCATCAAATCAACAGAGTTGAGCTGGCTCAATAAATCTTGCAGAAAAAAATCTTTCTTCACCTCAAAAATAATTGCTTTACCAGTCATGCCTATATAAGGGTTTAATGCTTTCTCGTACATTCCATGGCCAAAAACAAAAAATCGCATTGATGATAATACGACAGTACGCTGCCGCCAAAACAATTCTTTCCACTCAAAGTCTTTTATCAATTGAATCAATAACGCATCACTGCTGATGATAATAACGCCGGACTCATCGAAAAGTGTTGCCGCATCTCTTAACGTACACCTATTCACAGCTTCAACCGATAGCTCAGATAATTGCGCTTGATAATGCAATTGATTGAGCGCAGATTTAGCACGTGGAAAGATTTTCCATACTAAAGCATTAAAAAAATCATGCCAATTATTGGTTCTAGTCTGCACTTGACCGGTCAAGTAAATTTTCAATTCATAATTTTGTTCATGGCGATGTTTTCCAACCACCTGAGGTATAAAGCAAATAGACTTACCTGATTGAGTATATATTCGCTGATTTGGTACAGAGCATAATTTATTAAGTTCATTATGCTCGGGCCAGCGCTGCAAATTTAAAATATCTTTTCTCAAATATAAAAACGGCTCGAACATAGGTGAAAGATTCATAAAATTTGAATCCCAGTTGCGCATATTCCCCGCCGATTAAGAAGCTTGAATAAAGAAAGAAGTTTGCTTGAGTAACCGAAGGCAAATTTTTATTGACTAATATTTTCTTTTGCCACTTCTTCCGTGCGCAAATACTTTAGATGCTCTAATCCAAAATGAATAAAAGCAAGTGCAGTAAAAATTGGAGCCAATAAATTAATAAAAGGTATAAACTGCACCAAGCCCGTCAACAATCCCAACCCCCATAATGAATATCTATTCTCTGAACAAATTCTATTGATTTCGTGCTTTGTAGCATGCTCCGCTAATGCATCATAGCGAAATAATTGTTGATTCATAAAAGCTGCGGCCACGAACGGGATAATAATACCTACACCAAACGCCCACAATGGCAAGGAAACTATCCAGATAAGTATAAAAATAACGCTGGCTATTATTGCATTGACAATACCGCCGCTTATGGAGCCTCCATACTCGCGCTTCAAATCAGGATAGAAACGGCGTGCCACTAAATTGATTAGTGTCGGCAACACAAATATAGCCGTAATAATCAGTGTAGTAACAATTACCAGAGGAATAAACATCAAAAGATTAAATAAGCCCAGAACTACCGATGCAATCCAATCTGGTTCCAAATTGCGCAACCACTCACCAATACCGATTTCACCCAGAATCTGATAAATTATTTCAGAAAAATTATCCTGAAATATGAATCCGACTATCAGCCAAAACAGCACTGAAGCTATCAACGGCCATACAATAGTCCAGGCAATTCTTAAACGAAACAAATCACGAAATGCGCTTACAATGGCTTTAAATACTATAGACATTTAATTACTAAAAAAGGCAATACATATTGTTCACGACAGACGATGATATTAACATGACAACGTGAATCCAACTACATTGACACCAACAATGAGAAGTATATTTTCTTAAAATTTCTAAACTCCCTGCCAACTATCGCCGTAATAACCCAAACTGGGTTATCGCAAATTATTTACTTCAATACTTGGCAATCCTTCCCTATATTAAAGGTGCAATGCAGTAGAATTTTCTATCCTAAACGAAGAGGATTTTTGCTGATGAAGAAGCAGCGATTTACAGAAAGCCAGATCATGCAGATATTGAAGTAAGCTGAGGAGGGTGTTCCTGTGGCTGATTTATGTCGAGAGCATGGGATGAGCAGTGCGAGTTTTTATAAATGGCGCAGCAAGTATGGAGGAATGGATGCAGCCCTGCTATCGGAAATGAAGGCACTAGCTGAAGAAAACAAACGGCTGAAACGAATGTATGCTGAAGGAGGTGCTTGGAAAAAAGTGGCAAAGCCCTCACAGCGCAAGGTGATAGTGCAGTGGGTGGTACAGAACAAGTCGGTTAGTATCGGTCTGGCCTGTGCAACATTTGGCATTTCTGAAACCTGCTATCGCTATCGACGGGTACTCAACGCGAGAACGAGGAAATCGCCGACTGGTGGTTGCTACGGCTGACGACCTGTCACAAACGTTGGGGCTTTGGTCTATGCTTCCTTTATTTGCGCAATGTGAAGGGTTTTGAATGGAATCACAAACGCGTGTATCGTATCTATCGAGAGCTGGAACTGAATTTACGGATCAAGCCGCACAAGCGGTTGGAACGGGAGAAGTCGGAACCGCTGGCTGTGCCAGAACAACCCAATGATACATGGTCGATGGATTTTATGGCTGATCAGCTCACCAATGGCAGGTCTTTCCGCACCTTCAATGTGATGGATGACTTCAACCGCGAGGGATTGTGGGAATAGACGTGGATATATCGCTTCCATCAGAGCGTGTTGCACGTGCCTTGGATCAGATCATCGAATGGCGCGGCAAGACAAGGAAGATCCGCTGTGATAATGGACCGGAAAATATCAGCGGAACGCTCAAAGTTGGGCACATAAGCAAGGTATCCAGCTTGATTACATCCAGCCAGGAAAGCCACAGCAAAATGCCTACGTTGAACGCTATAACAGGACCGTTCGGCATGAATGGTTGGAAATGAATGAATTTGCAACCATTGAGGAAGCGCAACTTACCACAACACAATGATTGTGGATTTACAATAATGAACGTCCGGATATGGCACTCGGAGGTATTACACCAGCGATGAAGCTGGCAGAAGCTTTTAAACTAAAACTCTCTACTATAAGCTCCCATTAAAATGGGGGATTATCTAGCAAGCTCTTTAATTCTAAAGTTCTTAATAAAGATGTCGATAAAACATTTAATGAATTTGTTATGAGGTATAAAAATGAAAATAGATAAATCTTTACAGCCAGTATCAACTGTATCTGTTAATGATGGAAAAAGGCGTGTAGATATCACTCCGAATACAAGTCAAGAAAATAGTGTGCATTTGAGCCCAAATGCTGCGAAACTGCAAACAATTGATAGTAGTTCTGCAAGTGGCTCAATTGTGAATACAGCACGTGTTCAAGAAATAAAACAAGCGATCAGCGAAGGAAACTTTCAAATTAATCCGGAGGCTGTTGCTGATCGGCTACTTGAAACAGCAAAAGAGTTGATTCAATCCAAAAAAGGCGCTGCGTAATGTTTTTGCAGCAAGATATTGCGCGTTTCATGAACGAATTGAAAGCTGAAAGTAATTCACTACGCACTTTTATAGAAATCCTTAAAAAAGAAGAAAGTGCTCTTATTGAAGGAAAATTAGAAGATATAGATTATCTTACTTCTGACAAAACAAAATTGATTCGAGAATTAATACAAAGCGATGATCAACGTAATGTTTTTTTCCACAAAATGGGACTATCTTTAGATAGGAAGAGTATAGACTATTGGTTAAATGAATTAGCTGAGCAGAATTCTGAAATAAAAGCTCTATGGAAAGAATTATTAAACCTTGCTAAAACAGCGCAGCAATTTACACATTCTAATGGATTGATTATTGCAAACCGACTGCAACATAATCAACGGTCTCTCGCTACATTGTATAGCGCAGTAGGTAATGCGGCTCTCTATGGACCTAAAGGTCAAACATATATTTAATAAAGAACCCCGCCGCAAGCAGCGGGGTATTCGTGCTCAGAACAACGCAAGCTGATAATCCGAGTGTAATTTCTGATACGTTTTACCTTGATTTTGTACATACTTGCCAATCATCTGCTCATCTCCATGCTTGCCAACTGTACTTGCAAAATAACCATCAGTCCAAAATTCTCCACCCCAGAGCTTCTTCTTAATTTGAGGGCATCGTCTGAAAATTTCTCGTGCGGTTATGCTTTTAATGAGCGCCACAAGCTTGGTCACGCTATATGTCGGCACTGACTGTACCAAGAAATGAACATGATCCTTATCCGTACCAATCTCTAAAAACTTCACTTGATAGCGCTCTGCCACACCAAGACAGACATCCTTGAGGGCAGCTTCAACCTGCTAATCAAAGATTACCCGCCTATATTTTGCCGGAAATACCAAGTGATACATCAATACCGTAACATTGTGACTCTTATGAATATATTCGCTCATCCATATACTATACGCCGCAAGCGGCGGGGAATATAACCCGAAGAGATTTAATGATGAATTCTTACAATATGATCTTATTCTAATTTTCAGCGATTGGAATTTCGGTTGTGTTGTCGGGATCCGCCGATAAAATCATAACCGTCACGCGACGATTTCTCTTTCTTCCTTCAAATGTCTCATTACTTTCTATTGGTCTATTTTCACCATAGCCTATCGCAGTAAGCCGATAAGATTCAACACCCTTGTCGATGAATAACCTGATCACACTACTTGCACGTGCTGACGACAATTCCCAGTTTGATGGAAAATTCTCTGTATTTATTGGCAAATTATCTGTATGACCTTCAACATTAATTTCATGCTCGTGCCCCTTGATCACATTGGCAACCGCTTGAAGTGACAGAATCGAACTTTCGGCAAGCTTAGCTTGCCCTGGTGCAAAAAGAACGCTGGCATTAATTTCAACTGTAATCCCTAAAGAATTTTGAGTTACTCTTACTTGACCATCCTTAACTAATGGCTCCAGAGCATGGAGGATATTCTTAGCCATGCCTTTCATCTTCTCTTG
>NZ_JALHQJ010000068.1 GCF_022842015.1 Nitrosomonas sp.
CATCTTCATTGGGGTGTGACAAAAATCACAGTCATAGTTTAGATATAAGGGTAAATTCCCTCTCTGTTTTCATCTTCAAGAATACTCAGTTGGTATTAAACTTAAAATCAGTTATCGCACTATTGAAACCGGAATGTAAAAAATGTATCTATACCTGCACTGAGGGAGATGTTTTACATTTGACCG
The DNA here is from genome assembly GCF_022842015.1 of Nitrosomonas sp. Classification (GTDB taxonomy): domain Bacteria; phylum Pseudomonadota; class Gammaproteobacteria; order Burkholderiales; family Nitrosomonadaceae; genus Nitrosomonas. The sequence goes on from NZ_JALHQJ010000068.1 coordinate 187, forward strand.
TTTATTGCGATGAATGATTTTATGACGAGGCCCTTTAATCCCTATTGCTTGCAATAGGGATTTTTTTATCCAATTCAGTCATTCACCAGAACAGGTGTTATCGCGAGTTGTTGACTAAGCGTATTGGCTGCCAACCTGGCAACGGTTGAATCTGGATAAGGGCCAACGTGTATTTTGTACAGCCCCTTGTTTTTGGTAATACTGGCTGTTTCTCTGAGTGATGGGAGTTTCTGATGTATCTGAGAAAGAAAATTCCTTGCATTATCTGATGAACCGAATGCAGCTAGTTGCAAATAAACAATGTTCATTTCTGCGTGACTATCGGCAACAGGCAATGAGGGAGATGGTTTGGAAACTGCCAGCATAACTTGCCCATTATTCGGTATGATGCTCTCAACTTCAACCTGACCGCTACCACCAGCTAGTATTCCCAATTTATATGCGGCAGTATAAGAAAGATCGATGATACGGTCAGAAAGAAATGGACCGCGATCATTCAAACGCACAATCACCGAATTGCCATTTTCCAGATTGGTGACCCGGGCATAGCTAGGTAAAGGCAATGTGGGGTGAGCCGCCGTCATTGCATACATATCATAAACCTCTCCCGATGCGGTATTGTTCCCATGATAACGACGCCCATACCATGAAGCAATTCCACGTTTCTTATAAGGTTCCAAACCAGTCATGGGTCTAAAATGTTTTCCTAGTGCGACATACGGTTGCATATTGGCTGTACGCAATGGCTCAGCTTTAGGCATGGCATCTGGAACAAGATGTAAGTTTGGTGGCGGATTATCTCCTGGACCATCGTCCAGATAGTATCCCCCTCCTCGTCTATTCATTCCACTTGAGCTGATGCCTGATAGCTTGGTTGCCGTTGTTCTCTGTTGTTCTTGTACACTGCCGCTATATTGCGGTGTACTGCTACATGCAGCCAATAATGCAAAAATTAATACTAATGCCAATCCAAGAATTGATCTGGAGAGTACAGATAAATATTTATGCACTTCAAAGAATGAAGAATTAGAGTTTGTCATGTTTTTATCAGCTTAGGATGTGTCTGAATACTCATCAAAATACCAAAACCAAGCAGCATCGTGACCATAGATGTGCCGCCATAACTGATTAGCGGAAGAGGTACACCTACAATTGGAAGAATGCCGCTCACCATTCCTATATTAACAAATATATAAGTGCAAAAGGTCAATGTAATCGATCCTGAGATCAAACGTGTAAACTGTGTTGAAGCATTTGCTGTAATTGCTATACACCGACCGATTACTAGCAGATATAGTAATAATAATACAGTATTCCCAATTAACCCAAATTCTTCTGAAAAAACAGCAAAGATAAAATCGGTGCTTTGTTCTGGCAGAAAGTCTAATTGCGTTTGCGTGCCATTCTGCCATCCTTTTCCAACGACTCCACCAGAACCGATTGCAATAGAAGATTGAATCGTATGATAACCGGCTCCCAAAGGATCTTGCGTTGGATCAAACAATGTCATTATGCGTTGTCGTTGATAATCGTGCATCACCGACCAAAGTATCGGTAAACTTGCGGCTGCAGCCGTCACTAAACCAACAATAATGCGCCAAGACAATCCAGCCAGGAACAGAACATAAAAACCGCTGGCAGCAATTAACAAAGCTGTTCCTAAATCCGGTTGCCGTAAGATCAGCAGAACAGGCAACAATAACAATATTGTTGCACCCAAATAATCTCTCAAACGTAAAGCAATTTCATACTTATCGAAATACCAAGCCATCATCAACGGTATCGCTATTTTCATCAATTCAGATGGCTGGATTCGAGTCACCCCAATATTAAGCCAGCGTCTGGCGCCATTGTTTATTTCGCCAAATAACGCAACGCCGATTAGTAAAATCAATCCTAGCATGTACATCGGGAATGCTAGGCGCAATATTTGTTGCAGTGGAATATTTGCAACCAACCACATAATTACCAACGCTACTAGTATATTAACTGCTTGATTGCTGACCCTGGTCACATTTCCACCCGTGGCACTATATAGCACAATCAGCCCTATCGACATTAATATGAGGATTCCGGCTAACAGAAAACTATCTACATAGCGCGTAAGATAATGCCAAATTTTTCTAATTTCAATCATGCATCATGAATGCAGGTCGATAATTAATTGAATACAGATTTGATTCTTCTCAAAGATGATCATGCACATGATCTTTAATGGGTTCAATCAAATGAGCAAGATCCATTTCCGGCAATTTACCTAATAAAAAATAATCAAATACTTGTCTTGCAATAGGAGCTGCTGTTGAACCGCCGGTGCCAGTATTTTCGACTAAAATTGCCAAAGCAATTTTGGGATCGTCTGCTGGTGCATAGGCGATAAACATTGCATGATCGCGGTGACGTTCATTGATCAATTTTTCATTGTAACGTTCTCCCTGCTTAATAGCGATAACTTGTGATGTGCCAGTCTTGCCAGCAAAAGTATAGTCTGCATTGGTGCCCGCTTTTGCAGCTGTTCCTCCGGGGCGAGTAACATCCACAAGTGCATTTTTAACGACTTCGAGATTTTTAGGTTTAAGATTTAAGCTATAAAGCAATTTAGCAGGAATATCCTGAACTTCCCCGGTTTGACTATTCTGAATTTGTTTAACCAAGCGGGGTAAATATGCTTTGCCATTGTTTGCGATGAGCATCGTGGCGAAAGCGAGCTGAAGCGGTGTGGTCAAATTATACCCCTGCCCAATTGAAACTGAAATAGTATCCCCAGCGTACCATTTTTGCTTATGCTGTCGCATTTTCCAAGCAGAAGAAGGCAACAACCCTGACGCCTCTCCTTCAATGTCAATGCCTGTTTTACTTCCTAACCCAAACTGACTGATAAAATTATGTATGTTGTCGATTCCCAGATCGTTGGCAAGACTGTAGTAATAGGTATCACAAGAAACAACGAGAGACTTGTGCAAATCGACTCTGCCATGCCCACCGGGTTTCCAGTCACGATAGCGTCGACTGACGCCGGGCAGTGAAAAATATCCGGGGTCACTCATGCTATATTCGGGCGTGCGTTTCCCCAGTTCAAGTGCGGCAAGCGCCATAAATGGCTTGAATGTTGATCCTGGAGGATAAACGCCTCGTAGTGCTCGGTTATTGAGAGGGCGATCAATCGAATTGTTAAGCAAATTCCAGTTTTCCTGGTCAATACCGCCGATAAAGAGATTATTGTCATAACCTGGTTTACTAACGAAAGCAAGTACTTCTCCATTATTAGGATCCAAAGCAACCAGTGCACCCCGGCGATCACTAAATGCGATTTCTGCTACTTCCTGTAAGCCAATATCTAATGTAAGAATTAAATTATTACCAGGCGTCGGCGGTGTTCGTGACAATACCCGAATAGAGCGGCCTGCTGCATCAGTTTCTACTTCCTCAAATCCTGTGACACCATGTAATTGTTTTTCATAACTCTGCTCAATACCAGTTTTTCCAATGTGGTGAGAACCGCGATAATTGTGAAGTTCGCCACTGCTTTCCAGTTGTTCGAGATCTTGATCATTGATCCGACTGATGTAGCCAATAACATGTGAAACCATCTCCTTTTCCGGGTATTGACGGTATACTTGGGCTTTGATTTCAATGCCTGGGAAACGGTAACGATTTGTAGCAAAGGTTGCGATCTCGACATCTGTTAAGCGATTCCTTATAGGTAAGCTTTTGAATCTCTTGCTTTCTTTTAGTAATTTATTGAATCTTTGGCGATCAGCGGGTGTGATCTCAATAATTGTTGCCAGCTCGTTTAACGTTGCCTCAAGATCTTGAATTTTACTGGGCACAACCTCCAACGTGTACGCTGAATAATTTTGCGCCAATATTCTTCCATTTCGATCAGAGATCAAGCCACGGTAGGGAACCAGTGGTGCAATGGAAATACGATTCGCCTCTGCCAGTGTATGATAATGCTCCTGCTGAATAATCTGTAAGTAATAGAAGCGTGCATAGAGCAGCAAGAACAGAACAAGAACAAAGCCTGCGCTGATGGCAAGACGCATACGAAATTTGTAAAGTTCTATAGGGTGGTTTCTTAGTTCTACATGTTGCTTCATAACGAACTTGAGTCTGGTTTTGGTTTTAATAGCAGAGCTATTACAAAGGAAGCCGGCGCCCAAAGTAAAGCACCTGCAATAGTAGCGTGAAAGTACTTCCAGCCAGGTAGCGTTGATCCGCTCGATAGGGCTACCAAAGCAAAAACTATTTGCATTATGAGCAAGAAGAAGCCGATTTGCGGTGCTTGCTTTAGTAAACTGAATAGCCGCAAACGCCGGCCGAAAATTTGTGTCAGATAAAAAATAACACAATAAGCTAAAGCATGTTGCCCCAGTATTCCAGCGTTGCCGACATCCACCATTAGTCCCATGCCAAATGCCACACTCATTCCTAATTTGTGCGGATGATTGATATTCCAATAAGCTATTGCAAATGCTACGAAGTCAGGTCGCGCGATTAAAAGATCGCCTTGCAATGGTAGAAAATTGAGGATGAGTGCGATGACTAGACTCGTGGCAATAAACGAGCTACTAGCAGGCACATACATATCCTGCCCTAAGTAGTTCTCTTTAACTGAATTATTTTCTTTAATTCGTTCCGGATTCAATTGTTGGCATCTCTTGAGAATCATTGGATTCTACCTGCGCCAAGGACAGAACTAAAACCTGTCGATTCCGATTTACACCAGCAATCGGCGCGCTGGTAACAAGTGCAAAATCACCTGCAGGGTCCTGCTCAATCTTGAGCACAGTTGCAACGGGAATTCCCGGCGGATACACTCCGCCAATCCCGGAAGTAACTAATAAGTCACCTTGCTGAATATCCGTGTTAACCGATAAGTAACGTAATTCCAGCTCATTATTTTTTCCAGTTCCAGATACGATTGATCGCAAACCATTGCGAACAACTTGGATGGGAACAGCATGATCTTTATCTGTCAAAAGCGTTACTTCGGATGACCAGGGGTATAGCTGCGTAATTTGTCCGACGATACCCTTATCATCAATTACTGCCTGACCCAATTCAATATCATGATAACTACCTTTATTCAAGGTTATTTTGTGATTAAACGGATCACGCGGAGTATACTGAATTTCTGCTAAAACTACTTTCGTTTTGGCAGTGGTTTCGATTTGCTGTACTGCACCTAACAATCTGCGCAAGTGCGTATTCTCGGCTTCCAGTGCCTCTAATCTCAGTAGTTGTTCACGACGGTCCAGATAAAGTTGTCGCAATTTTATATTTTCTTCGAGCAAGTTGAAACTGGCACTAAACTTTTCAACTTGATCATATATATCTGAAGGGATATAAGCAATTCTCTGTAAAGGTAAGATGATCACGCTAATTATTTGGCGCAACTGAGGAAAATATTTGAAACGCGTATCTTCCGCAATCAGCAAGCAGGATAGGATTGCAAATATAAACAGTCGTGCAAACGGACCCGGACCATTCCTAAAAAACTGTGGGGCTGTTTCCATTACGTTCCGTCTTTAAGAGAAAGACTTAATTTTGTACTAGAAAAGAGAAAAGTAATCAGTCATTAAATAATAATTAGTCACGAGCAAAAATACCAATGGATCGATCCATATTTTCCAGCGCGATCCCAGCTCCCCGTACGACACAGGTCAGCGGATCATCGGCAACAATGACCGATAAGCCGGTTTCTTCCATTAATAATCGATCAACATCGCGCAACAAAGCCCCGCCCCCTGTCATAACCATACCTTTATCAGCAATATCCGCACCCAATTCAGGCGGAGTATGTTCTAAGGCCGATTTAACTGCACTGACAATACTATTGATTGGTTCGGTCAGTGCCTCCAGAATTTCATTGCTGGAAATCGTGAAGCTGCGCGGTATGCCTTCTGCAAGATTGCGACCTTTCACTTCAATTTCTCGTACTTCTGAGCCAGGAAAAGCGGAGCCGATTTCCTTTTTAATAATCTCTGCTGTCACTTCGCCAATCAACATGCCATAGTTGCGACGAATATAGTTGATAATCGCTTCATCAAATTTGTCCCCTCCAACGCGTACAGAATTGGAATACACGATGCCACCTAACGAAATAACGCCAACCTCTGTCGTGCCCCCACCAATGTCAACCACCATCGAGCCAGTCGGGGATTCGACTGGAAGGTCAGCCCCTAATGCAGCTGCCATCGGTTCCTCAATCAACTCAACCTTGCGTGCGCCAGCGCCATAGGCTGCTTCACGAATAGCACGGCGTTCCACCTGCGTGGAGCCATAGGGTACACAAATTACAATACGTGGATTGGCGGAAAACAGGCGTGGCGGATTCACCTTGCGGATAAACATCTTGAGCATCTGTTCGGTCACGGTAAAATCGGCAATCACGCCATCTTTCATAGGGCGGATTGCGGTAATGTTGCCTGGGGTGCGACCTAACATTTGTTTGGCTGCAAGACCCACCTGTTGGATCATTTTCTTACCGTTGGCTCCACTTTCTGTGCGAATAGCCACTACTGAGGGTTCATCCAGCACAATACCTTGGCCGTGGACATATATCAGCGTATTGGCTGTGCCCAAATCAATCGCCATGTCTGTTGAGAAGTAGCTTCCAAGAATACTGTTGCTCAAGAAATTAAACATAGTGGCAATATCCGATATTAGTAATTATGATGAGAGCGAATAATAACAAGTAAAACCATCAAAAATAACACGCCAGTTAAACTGCGGCATGATACCCTAATACTTCTTTGAATATAAGGTTACCTATTTAAAAATGACTTTATCTGCTAATGATGTAAAACGAATTGCTGATCTTGCCTATATTGAGATTAACGATGTCGAGGCAAAAGAAACCTTGGATCAGTTATCCGGTATTTTTGATCTGATAGAAACCATGCAAGCAGTCGATACTTCAACAGTAGAACCCATGTCGCATGCGCAAAGTGTGGTGCAACGTCTGCGCGAAGATGAGGTCACTGAAGCCGATCAGCACGAATTATATCAATCGATCGCACCACAAGTCGAAGCCGATCTCTATCTGGTTCCGCAAGTCATTGAATAAAAAGCACTCGATGAGCCAACGGAATTCCTAAGACCATAAAGAACAGCCATTATACGCAATATTTTATTTTTCTCTGATTAGTAAATCCATGTTTAATGCCAGCCTTAAACAACTCGCGGTTCAGCTTGCCGAAAAAAAGATTTCCAGCACTGAACTCACCACCGAATTTTTGCGGCGTATCAAACAATTCAACCCTGAATATAACGCATTTATTACGGTCAACGAAGAAATAAGCCTTGCGCAAGCAAAGGCAGCTGACAAAATGATTGCCGTGGGACAGGCCGGCCCATTAACCGGAATCCCGATTGCGCAGAAAGATATTTTTTGCGCTAAAGGCTGGCTGACTACGTGCGGCTCAAAAATGCTGTCAAATTTTGTTTCACCGTATGATGCCGGTGTTATTGAACGATTCAATCAGGCGGGTGCGATCAATATTGGCAAAACCAACATGGATGAATTTGCCATGGGGTCAAGCAATGAAACATCCTATTTCGGCATTGTTAAAAACCCCTGGGATGTTGCGGCAGTTCCTGGTGGCAGTTCAGGCGGTGCGGCGTGTGCAGTGGCAGCCAGACTAACCCCTGCAGCAACCGGTACCGATACCGGCGGTTCCATCCGCCAACCCGCAGCATTATGCGGCATCTCTGGAATTAAACCGACCTATGGATTGGTGTCGCGCTACGGCATGATCGCCTTTGCCTCCAGTTTGGATCAGGGCGGGCCAATGGCCAAATCGGCCGAAGATTTGGCGCTACTGCTGAATGTCATGACCGGGTTCGATCTGCGTGATTCCACCAGTCTGCAACGCGATGCTGAGGATTACGCGCAGGATTTGCAGAAACCTTTAGCCGGTCTGCGCATTGGCCTGCCGAAAGAATATTTTGCTGAAGGAATGAGCCAGGAAGTCGCAAGGGCGATCGAACAAGCATTGGTTGAGTGCCGCAAATTAGGTGCGCAAACGATCGAGGTTTCATTACCCAATGCACCATTGTCGATTCCGGTTTACTATGTTTTGGCGCCTGCCGAGGCATCGAGCAATTTATCTCGTTTTGATGGGGTACGCTACGGTTATCGTGCCCCAGCATACAGCGATTTGGCTGACATGTATCGCAAAACACGCACGCAAGGTTTTGGCGCAGAAGTGAAACGACGAATTCTGATCGGCACGTATGTATTGTCGCATGGTTATTATGATGCCTACTACATCAAGGCGCAGAAACTGCGCCGCCTGATTGCGCAGGATTTTGCTGAAGCTTATGAACGATGTGACATTATCATGGGGCCTACCACTCCCACGGTCGCATTTAATCTGGGAGAAAAAAGCGGCGATCCGATTCAAATGTATTTATCGGATATCTATACCAGCGCGGCAAACCTGACCGGAATGCCAGCGATGTCGATCCCGATTGGTTTTGGTGACAAAAACCGACCAATCGGCTTACACATTATGGGTAATTATTTTAAGGAAGCGCAAATGCTGAATATTGCACATCAATATCAATTGGTGACAGACTGGCATTTGAAGTCACCTGTTTAAAGCTATCGTTCATTCATGAAATCAATCATCTAGCTGGAAATTTATCATGCAGTGGGAAATTGTCATCGGTCTTGAAGTACACGCTCAACTTTCAACGCAATCTAAAATATTCTCAGGTGCATCCACCGCTTACGGCGCACCGCCGAATTCTCAAGCGTGCGTAATCGATTTGGCATTGCCCGGTGTTTTGCCAGTACTCAATAAGGGCGCGGTTGAACGGGCCATCAAATTTGGTCTGTCAGTCGGCGCTAAAATTAATTCACCCTCTATTTTTGCACGCAAAAATTATTTTTATCCCGATTTGCCGAAAGGCTATCAAATCAGTCAATTCGAATTGCCAGTGGTGCAAGGTGGCAACATTCAGATTCAGGCTGATGGTGAGGAAAAAAATATCCGCCTGACTCGTGCACATTTGGAAGAAGACGCTGGCAAGTCGCTGCACGAGGATTTCCATGGTATGAGCGGGATTGATCTGAACCGGGCTGGTACACCCTTGTTGGAGATCGTTTCTGAGCCGGATATGCGCAGCAGTGCGGAAGCCGTAGTCTATGCGAAAACACTGCACGCGCTGGTACGTTGGATCGGCATTTGCGATGGCAATATGCAGGAAGGCTCCTTCCGTTGCGATGCCAATGTTTCGGTGCGTCCATGTGGCACGGAAAAGCTTGGCACGCGCTGCGAGATCAAGAATCTGAATTCATTCCGCTTTCTCGAGAAAGCGATTGATTATGAGGCCAGACGACAAATTGAAATCCTGCAAGACGGGGGTACAATCCGGCAGGAAACCCGTCTGTACGATGCCAACAAAGACGAAACGCGGACTATGCGTACCAAGGAAGATGCCAACGATTATCGTTATTTCCCCGATCCGGATTTATTGCCGCTCGAAATTTCTGCAAACTGGATTGACCAGGTTCAATTAGCCTTGCCGGAATTGCCTCAGGTGCGCCGCGATCGCTATATGTCGGAGTTCGCACTATCTGCCTACGATGCCTCCGTACTAACAAGCTCGCGCGAAACCGCAGATTATTTTGAATCAACTATCAAGCAATTGCCTGGACAGGCAAAATTGTGCGCCAACTGGATCATGGGCGAGATCAGCGGGCAATTGAACAAAGAAGGGCTTGAAATCACCGCATGCCCAATTACACCTTCCCAGCTTGCTACACTGTTGAAACGAATCAGTGATGGGACCATTTCCGGCAAGGCAGCCAAAACGGTATTTGAAAGCATGTGGAATGGCGAGTTGGAAAGAAATGTCGATGCTATCATTGCCGCCAAAGGGTTAAAGCAAATTTCCGACGATAGCACCATTGAAAAACTGGTTGAGCAAGTACTGACTGCCAATGCACAACAAGTTGCAGATTATCGCAATGGCAAAGAAAAAGCCTTCAATTCACTGGTCGGTCAGATCATGAAAGCAACCCAAGGAAAGGCCAATCCAGCACAAGTAAATACTATTTTGAAGAAGAAGTTGGGAGGATAGCAGTTAATCAAGACTATCAATTTAACAGGCTGTTGAAATCTTGCCACCGAGTTCAGGTTCAAATCAAGATCAATAAAGCTACCAATGCTTTTTGGCTTTATTCCAGCGATAAAGCGCCGCTGCAAATAGATTGTAGCCGAAAGTACACAACTGCCTGACAACCGGAATCCCTAGCACCTTCGCTTTCCAACGTTCATGCGCAGACGCACGCCAGATGGCCAAAAAAGCATCAAAACCAACATGAAGATTGCCTACCTCATCAATAACATGCAGGCGTTCGCGAACGAACTCAAGATCAGAATTGACCTCGGAAACAAGCGCGCGATGCGTGTGAATATCGTTCCACTGGATTTCACAACAACTTTCTTTATCCATCTGAGCTTCAATTCCAGCTTTGCATACCGGACAGGCTGAGTTGTAATACACTTTTATTTTTGGTTGATTCGTCATTGCGATTTTTCACGATAAATGGTCAGAAAGGTAACAGTCTTTCTTAGGACTAAGAAACGATCAACTTTTTGGAGTTTCCATCACCACACTCAGGCCATAAAATACTCTCATCTTTGCATTACCATTTTTACATTAGCATAATTGACTTCAGAATGCTTGCTTTCGTGTCAGTGGATAAAAAATTGAAGTGTCTCGATGCATCAGTATCTTTTCATAGCATTGCTTAATTGCGTGCGGCACAAATCCAGAATGGTGTTCCTAGAGACTTTTGCAAAGGTGTGCTTTGTGGTTTGCAACGCATTGTATTAAGTTAATGAAAATTTCCTGAATTAGGGTTTTGCAAAGGTCTCGAACGATTAATGCCGAAGAAAAAGTGCTCAAATTTGGAAAAGCTACTTTCTGCGATAATCAGGTTGATCACAACATGATTATTATTCGATTCCCAAAATAATTTGACATGTCGATTGAAAATTCATTATAGAAAGCTTTGTTGGGTCAGAAAAACATGCAGCAAGCCAACACTAGAGCTTATTTAGCTAGACGCAATAAACCTAGACAAAGCTCGCGCGAGTTAACTTTCTGGCTTGTAAACCGCGATATGCTGAATCAGTCCGCCCGAGGTGAAGTAAATGTGTTCCAGCCCATGTCGTGTCACTGATTCGCTGGTAGAGGCATCCGTGCCGGTCATGGTAAATGCGAATTCCACACTATTTTTTTCATTGTTGCGATATTCCAGGACTTCCCAATGCACATCGGGAAAGCGTGCGAAAAAGCTGGTCATCATGGTATGAATGGCATCGCTACCTTGGTATGTGCCGAAATAAGCGGAGTGATAGGTGGCATCACTCGCAAACAAGCATTTTATGCGCGCAAGATCGTGATCGTTAGACAATGTCACGTATTTTCTAGCCAGCTCAATGAGCTGTTCATTAGTCATGGCATTCTTCTGTTAAAAATCCACAAGATTGTGCATAGAAAATCACGCAGCCTTCGATTCTGCACGAGTGAAAATCCATTCATCTTGATTACTGTTTTTTTCATCAAATTGATAGCCTGCAACATCAAATTCCTTAATGGTTTCTGGGTCTGTGAGTTTGTTCTGGATGATATAGCGGCTCATCATGCCTCTGGCCTTTTTAGCAAAAAAACTGATGATTTTATAAACGCCATTTTTCTCGTCTTTAAAAACAGGGGTAATGATACGCGCTTCCAGACTTTTCGTTTGAATGGACTGAAAATATTCATTGGATGCCAGGTTAACTAGAATACTATCTTTCTGTTTTTTTAAATCTTGATTCAGTGTTTGGGTGATTTTATCGCCCCAGAATTCATACAAATTTTTGCCGCGCGAGTTTTTAAATTGAGTGCCCATTTCCAACCGATACGGTTGAATCAGATCCAGTGGATGCAACACACCATATAATCCGGACAAAATCCGCAAATGATCTTGTGCAAAGGCCAATTCAGCAGCAGTCATTGTCACGGCATTCAAGCCGGTATACACATCTCCTTTGAACGCGAGAATGGCTTGTTTGGAATTCTTCAATGTAAATGGGCGATGCCAAGTGTGATAACGGTTTGAATTCAAAGTGCCCAGCTTGGGGCTGATTGACATTAACTGACAGATTTGATCCGGCTCCAGTTTCCGAAGCGCATCAATCAGCTTGGCAGAATCAGCGAGAAAGATTGGTTGCGTGGATTCTTGGGTGATGGGTGGGGTTTCAAAATCCAGCGTTTTGGCCGGTGAGATAACAATAATCATATATTTTCATCCCGAAATAAAAAATATTATCAGATTTACTCGCAGAGTAATCTCAAATCGGCGATGAGATCGTTCGTGACGATAAACAGTACACTGCCTCAGTAAAAATAGAGAAACTCTGACTGAAAATAACCCGGCGGCACAAGCGCCATCGCAATCCAGCAAGAAACTAAGCATAACGATGCAAACGATTACCGTCGATTTGGCGCGGTAGCCCGATTACATTTTAGTATTTGTTAACAAGCGTTCAAACTGATCAGCAGGTACTGGTTTGCTGTAGTAATAGCCTTGCGCTTCATCACAGCCTTGCTCGCGCAAAAAAGCGAGTTGTTCGCTTGTCTCTACGCCTTCAGCAATAGTTCTCAGGCCAAGACTTTTCGACATGCTGATAATCGCTGCAACGATAGCTTTATCTTCCAGATCAGTATTAATATCGCGTACAAATGACTGATCAATCTTGAGCTTATATGCTTTGAATTTCTTCAGGTAGTTGAGTGATGAATAACCTGTACCAAAATCATCAATCGACATTTGGACCCCGAGTTCATGCAAATTATTCATTACCGCAATCGCCTCCAGCGGTTCATGCATTGCTGCACCCTCGGTTAATTCCAGCTCCAGATATTCAGGGGGCAACTGCGCTTCTTTCAGAATGAGCGTGACCATATCGAGCAAATTGGGGTGACGAAATTGTACTGCTGACAAATTGACCGCGATGATGATAGGCGGGTGGCCATTATCAATCCAGCGTTTTAGCTGCCATACAGCTGAGCGCAACACCCATTCTCCAATAGATAAGATAACGCCGCAATCTTCCGCGACGGGGATGAATTCGTTCGGCGATACATTGCCCAGTATTGGGTTGTGCCATCGTAGCAAGATTTCCGCTCCGATGATATCTCCATTCCTAATGGATACCTGCGGCTGGTAATATACTTGAAACTGATTACCCTCTAGCGCATAACGCAAGGCGTTGACTAATTGTAAGTTGCGCATTGCATGTGCCTGCATTCTTGCAGTAAAAAATCGATAGCCGTTACGGCCTTCATGTTTTGCCTGATACATTGCGATATCGGCATTCTTTGAGAGTGTTTCCATATCCGAACCATCATCAGGGTAGAGGGCAATCCCGATTGATGCGGTCACGATCAGATCATAGTGTTCGCTCTTGTATGGCTCTGAGATGACACACAGTATTTTTTGCGCAACCTGTGCCGCGCCGCGTGCATTGTTACCGGGTAACAGTAAAATAAATTCATCCCCGCCCAGGCGTACCGCCGTATCCTCTTCACGCAAAGCCTGTTTCAAACGCTTGGAAACTTCTATTAGAAATGCGTCTCCGGCATTATGTCCAAGCGTATCGTTGATATCCTTGAAACGATCAATATCAACGAACATCAAAGCCAGACATCCATTACTGCGTTTTGTCAAACTCAGGGCATAATTAAGATGATTGTTTAATTGAGCCCGATTGGGCAGACCGGTGAGGGCATCAAAATTTGCCAGATAGTTAATGCGCGCTTCATTGCGTTTTCGCTCAGTAATGTCTCGAGTAATGCCAAGCAGGGTAGAAACTTCACCATGCTCATCATGCATGGGTGCTGCATGCGTTTCAAGCCAGCGCTTTGTACCCTTCAGCCCCAGAATTTCAAACTCCAAGGTATCGTTGTGCCCGTTCATTACGCGCTCGTGCAAGACTGTAAAAGCATCGCGGTATTGGGGGAGAATAAACTGCAGGAGATTATGCTGCTTTGCTACCTCTAAAGAATCTACCTCGAGCATTGCAAGACCTGCGGGATTCATCTCCAGAAGTTTGCCATCTTTGTCGACAATTTTCACACATTCCGGTTCTGTTTCTATAATAGTCCGCAAATGCTGTTCATTTGCGCGTAATGCTTCTGCCGCTCGCGTGCGCTGCTGCTCAAGGGCAAAATTATTCAATGCGAAGCTGATATCTGTTGCCATTTCGAACACCAATTTCTGTGTCGCTTTATCGAATGCATAGGCGTCACCGCTATATAAATTGAAAACCCCTGCAATCACTCCCTGGCAATATAAAGGAAGAGAAGCAGAAGCTTCCCAGCCGAATATTTCCGCATTTTCGCGCCAGCCAGCAGTGGCTGGATCACGCTTAAAATCTTGACACCATAGGGGCGTTTTTTTAAGGATTGCGGCCTCAGGCATTCCATATTCAGTAATAAAATCAGCATCTATCGAGAATCTGATTTCTTCCAGATAGGCAGTGCCCGCACCGAATGAAGCGACCGGCTTGATCAATTTGTTTGCTTCGTCAATCATCCCGATCCACGCCATTTTCATTCCTCCGAAATTTACAGCATCGCGGCAGATCTGAGGCAATAATTCCGCTTTGTTGGTGCAGCGTACGATGGCTTGGTTGCATTGACTTAATGCTGCATAAAGTCGTGTTACTTGTTTCAATTGGGATTCGCTGGCTTTTCGTTCGGTGATGTCGCGAAACATATTCAACAGGTTACTGTCTGGCATTGCGGTTGTCATTACATCTACCGTTAACACCGATCTATCTTTACGCCGGAACTGGTGCTCTTGCTGGTTATTTGTCTTAATTTCGATTGCTTGGAAGGTGGGATCGATACGTTGGGTTTTCATCTGCACAACGATGTCAGAGGAATGCAGTCCAATCAATTCATTTTGGCTATAACCCAGCATCTGGCATGCGCTTGCATTGGCGTCGAGATAGAAGCCCTGGCTATCCGCTATGAGGATGCCATCAGGTGCATATTCGAACAGTGAGCGATATCGCGTTTCACTTTGGCGCAATGCTTTCTCAGCTTTGTGGCGGTTGATAGCAATGGCCGCGATATGCGTCACGGCGTCGATGAGTCGCAGATGTTCCGGCCCAGGTAGATCAGGCTGTCGATAGTACATCGCAAAAGTTCCAAGCACCTGTTCGTTAACGTCAAAGACCGGGGTAGACCAGCAGGCACGTAATCCGAGCGGAAGTGCTGCAGCTCTGTATGGCTCCCAAAATGGATCGGTAGCGATATCTTCGACAAATACAGCTTTCTTGAGGTAAGCTGCCGTGCCGCATGATCCGGCAACAGGCCCGATCGGCAGGCCATCTATTGCTGCGATAAATTCTGTTGGCAAGTTCGGCGCAGCACCGTGGCGCATATGAACACCGTCCTCGTCGAGCAGGAGAATGGATCCTATCATTCCGGGTACTTGATCTTCGGTAATCTGAATCAGCATGGTTAACGTTGTGGATAGCGAAATTCCGGAAGCAATCATGTCCAACACTTGATTCTGTCCACTGAGCAGGATTTCAGCGTGCTTGCGTTGAGTAATGTCATGGGCAATGCCCAGTATTTGGTTTGCCAGCCCTTTCTCGTCACGAGAAAAAGGAGTTTCATGGCTGATAAACCAACGCCAGTCACCTTGTTTATCCAGGATGCGAAATTCGATTGAACGCGTCTCTCCATCTAAGGCATCCCGCAATGTATTGTGGTTTGCAACAATACCGGGCAGATCATCCGGATGCAGAATCTGAGTCAATTCTTGCCCCAGCGCTTGAATTTCTTCGATCGTATAACCCAAGGCAGTGAGCCACTTTGGATTGATACATACGTTCTTCTGTTCGGTAAAATCAAAAATGTAGATCAAACCAAGTTCAGTATTCAGAATCCTTTCAAGAAAATGGTTGTGATTCTGCTGCTCCGGCGCAAAATTTTTCCGCAAGCTGGTGTCGCGGATACTGAAATAAATGACATGCTTGCCATTATGAATAATTGGATGGGTATACACCTCTACTGGTAATTCGCTGCCATTTTTGCAATAGTGTTTCCAGTTAAAGAATCCCCTGGACCGCATCAATTTAGTGAGTTTGATCGGTAGATTGCTTTTCATCTCCCGAGAAGTCAGGTCCGAGATATTCATTTGCTTTAATTCCTTGAGACTGTAGCCGTAACGTTTTACTGCAGTTCGATTTGCAACGAGAATCCAGCCTTTCGTATCAACGATAAAAATGGCTATGTCACAATTAGTTGTTGAACCTGCCTTGTTTTGCCAAGAGATGCTATAAAACAAAGGATTGGTGTAATACTTTGACCGAGACGGTCAATCATTCTGTGCCATCCGAGGTA
>NZ_JALHQJ010000069.1 GCF_022842015.1 Nitrosomonas sp.
TTTTTGAATAAAACCCTACTTCTATTTTAATATCAAGTTTGATCTTATATCAGATTGCTGATGTTTTGTGCTTTTTGCGCATTAGTCAATAGATTTATCCCGCCGCAAGTAGCGGGGAATTAAATCTGCGGAGATTAAAAGAGGCACTCAGATAGAGCAGTACAGAACGTCCATTGACAGGGCGGCAATTACAGCCCAATAGCCTGTTTTCCAGAGCTATAGTCATATATGGTCCGCCCCGTATTGCAAGAAAAAATTGACAGTCATGATTTCTGCCTGAATTGGTTTTATTCGGAGGAGGAGTCCCTGGATGCATTTCTGACCAGAGCAGAAACACGCATGACACCAGCAAATACATCGAATGAGCAGCAATAGATTATTGATCCCAAATAGGCTACTTTATTAACGCGTCTAGGTGACATTTTATAGGATTAGCCATACCGTAAAGTAAGTTAAATATCGCGAATATAGATCTCGAAACTTCTGGGTACGGCTTAATCCCAAAAAATTGCAATGTCTTGACTTCAATGGTAATTCATCATCAGCTTATCTAACAATCCATATTTATATTTCACTGTAAGAGCAATGTGGTAATGGATCTGCTGCGCATCAATGATGCGTCTTCTTTACGACCTCATGCATACAATTCTAATCAGAACCTTGTGGTAAAGCCATGCGGAATCACAAGTTCAATAAGCTTGCAAACCGCTGAACAGGCGGAAAGTCTTTTATATTCCAAAAACATCAGGAGAAATGATTTCTAATCCAGAATTTAATTTAAATGTCGTTATGATTTACTGGGGACATTTCCACCAAACCTATGAGGAGGTTTATCATAATGAGAAATAAATCATTGTCTAATAATGTTAACGAGATAGATCCTGTGACTATAGATTTTGATGACGAAGATGCACTGGCTGATGGCATGATTCCAGATAGTCGAATCGTCAAACTTATCGATGAATTAGAAATTGGTGATGATGATTTTGACGCTGCAGAAGAGTCTGGAATCACAATTAAATCTTTGGGGTTTCACCATTACTACGAGTGATGGAGAAATACACTTTAGACGGTCATGATGATACTAAGGTATTTTTGTCATTGGTATTGTTTCTGATCAGATAGATTTGGATAGACACAATTACGCCCTTTTTTCTTAGCGTTATACAGCTGCCGATCCGCTTGCGCGATTAATTCATTCAAAGATACGTTAATATTTTGAATGGTTGCAACGCCAAAGCTTGCGGTGAATGAGAGTTTTTTTTCCTTATCAATAGTAATTTGAATAGCCATGATTCTTTTGCGCATCCTGTCCGCAATGGCTATCGCATCCGCTAATCCTGTTTCCGGCAGAAAAATAAGAAATTCTTCACCCCCCCAGCGTGTCAGAATATCGCTACTCCGCGCTTCTTCTTGTATTGTTTCTGCCAATTGGGCAAGAACACGATCGCCCAGAGGATGCCCATAATTATCATTCAACAATTTGAAGTCATCGATATCGAGTATTATTACCGAGGTATAACTTCTATTGCGTAAACTTACGGCCCACATTGGTTGTACTAATTTGTAAAAGGCTCGTCTGGTATTTAAATTAGTTAACAAATCAATATCAGCTATTTTTTCAGCCTTCAGCTTATCACTTTGGGTGATGTTAAAACGTTCAGCAAGTGCAAGCGCCAGTAAAATCGCATCCGCCACCATCCCAATTTCTGCGGCCCGGTAAGTGAGCCAGTTGAATGGAATGAAGCCCCATAACGCATTAGCTGTAATAATGCCGCCACATATTGTAAAAATTGATGCCAAGAGAAAATATTGGGCAAATCTGTTTTCTGTTTGCAGAGAAACGACACCTAATATGACAGTAAAGATATAGAAATAAAAGATAAAGAACAATGAGATGAACAGTGTCGTTACAAATTCATCGGCCAACACTGCAATCAATGCTAATACGCTAAAGCTGAGACAACAGACGATGATCAATTGATATATGCGAGGCCTAGTAATTTTGATATTCAAGAAGTTCAAAGCAAATGCGAAGCCACTTAAAGTACACGCTACCATCAATACCGGATTGGACCACTGCTGCCAGCGCGGTGAATCAGGCCATAACCACTGATAGCCATGACCGGTGTATGCAGCATTAAGAAGCAGAAATAATAAGAGATAGAGTGAGTAAAAAAGATAGGGGCCTGTGCGTAATCCGATATGCAGCATAAAATTATAGGCAACTAAAGCCAAAATAACTCCGTATATCAAGCCGTAGCTATATGCTTGCAGTATACTTCTGTTAACTATCTCTTCTGCGGTAAGGAAATAAATGGGTATAACCATCGCGTCGTCGGTTTCAACGCGAATTAATACAATCGTGTCACCAGTTTCAAAGTCATGCTCGGTAACAAAAAATCGATGGCTAAACGGTCGTTGCGAAAATAACAAGCTATCACCGATATGATAGCTGTTAACTAATTGGTTTCTCTTGAGATAATAAACATCAATCTTGTCCAGCCAGGAGGTTTCAAACAACAAATTTCGAAGCACAGTGTCATGCGTATTATTTCTGACGTGGAATGCGAGCCATACAGGTTTTGCGCCGATGCCAAAATTAAGTACGGAATCGTTGGATTGTGAAAAATGACCATTTTTGAATGCATCATATGCACTTTGCATACTAAGGAAGGGATCTTTATTTTGATAAATTTGAATATATTGACCAATTGGTTCTTTGTATTTTTTATAAATATCAACATCTTGTGCGTTTGCCAACAAGCTCCAAAATAAACATACGAGTATTACTGCTAACACTGCGGATATGTTTTTCATAAACTGCTTGTTTGCAATAGCCAAAGATGAAGAGCAATAAGCCGTATTGAACAGATTAAGCTCATGTGAACTTAAGTTTCATAAGCAGGTATATGAGATGTATAATAATCGTTAATAGTGAATTATACTGCTTCTGTGTAAAGCAAAAAGCATAGTCATTATTTTTTTACTTCAATCGTGAAAACAACTAAGACAAAAAATTTGAAGAATAAAATGTCTAGCTTTATTTCTGAGAGTCTGAATTTTCTTGATCATCTGTGTTGATAGCAGTATTATCGCCAACTGTTCTAGGGTCAACTGAAACTTTGCGCGTTATCAAAGAAAAACAGGCAGATACTGCTGAGACCTTAACCGATTTACTCTTAGGTTGATGGGTGATCATGCTGATCTTTATGGGCAAGTGAGTTGGTGCCGGAGCGCTACGAATTCATGATGCTCGGCTTAGTGAATCTTCCTGAATTTATCGCTGTAAAGTACTGCAAACAGAGTCATATAATCCGCTAAATCGTTTTAGCCGGAGAATCAATCTAAGTTCCAGAATGAAGGTTATCCAAATTCGGTTCAATCATTATGGATCCGATATATCGGTCAGTATTTTTGAGCAGACGATCTTATATAGGCAGAAAAACGCGGTTGTAAAATTGCAGATATTCCTACTGCTGATGGCGGGATTGAGACTGCCAATACTGTGTCCAGTATGAGATTCAAGAATGATGGCGTGATCCGAATACAATCAGAAGGCAAGAAATGGTACGCGGATATGCTTTTTGCTTCCAGGGTCGGAAAAAGAGATTTTGGAATCAATGCCGCGGGTATGCGGTTTCCTAGCTGAGTTAGAATAAATAATGGAAATAAGTCATTTCGCTACGAAATTAATCATCAAATGAACAAACCGCATAGATAGCAATGGTATCATTTCACGGATTATTTTCTATTTTGGTTCTTGTAGGGAGTCGATATTTTTATTGAAAAGAATTTATTCCATTTTTGTCAGTGGAATAAATTTATCAAAAGATTGAAGCAAGCTTATAAAGTACGAGCACACAAAATAATTATATTGTTTCTGCAGAATGGAACTCAAGTTGTAGATTTCAAATGATTTACATGAACTAAGCAGGAAATATCCAACCGCTAACAGTATCCTAATTTTTATGAACTTATCGCTTGTCGCCCTTATACCTTTTGTCGGCGCCATTTTAGTTGCATCCATTTCCCGCTTGGGTAGATTACATGCTGCCTGGGGTGCCGGTGCCGTGACGCTACTCGCGTTAGCCTTTTTGTATCCCATGATTGCTGATGTTTTTTTAGGACAAATTATCATTCAGCGCTTCAGTTGGATACCCAATCTTGGCCTGGATATAGTCTTTCGTCTTGATGGATTGGGTCTGTTATTTTCGCTGATGATCTTAGGCATTGGCTTGCTCATTATCCTCTATGCTCGGTATTACTTGTCTGAGCGGGACGACATGGGGCGTTTTTTTGCTTACTTGCTGATGTTCATGGGCTCTATGCTGGGAATTGTGTTATCAGAAAACATTATTCAGCTGTTGATTTTCTGGGAATTAACCAGCCTATCGTCGTTCCTGCTCATTAGCTACTGGCAACACCGGCAAGAATCCCGAAGTGGTGCTCGCATGGCGTTGGCCGTTACTGGTGGCGGCGGTTTGGCACTACTTGGTGGCTTTCTGTTATTGGGTGAAATCTGCGGCAGCTATGATTTATCCGTAATTCTCGCATCTGGCGACAGTATCCGTGCCCACGCTTTATATTTACCGACGTTAATCCTGATACTGCTGGGTGCTTTCACTAAATCAGCACAATTTCCATTTCACTTCTGGTTACCCAACGCCATGGCGGCTCCCACACCGGTATCCGCTTATTTGCATTCAGCTACCATGGTAAAAGCGGGTGTGTTCTTGCTGGCCCGTTTGTTTCCTGCCTTGTCGGGTACACCGGAATGGTTCTGGCTAGTCTGCACGACAGGTCTGACCACATTGCTTGTTGCTGCTTACATTGCCATGTTTAAACACGATTTAAAAGGCTTGCTTGCGTACTCGACAATCAGTCATCTGGGTTTAATTACTTTATTATTTGGTATGGGTACGCCGCTTGCAGCAGTTGCCGGTGTTTTTCATATTATTAATCACGCGATTTTCAAAGCATCCTTATTTATGGCTGCAGGCATCATTGATCACGAAGCAGGTACGCGTGATATGCGCCGTTTGAGAGGATTGTGGAAATTTATGCCGCATACGGCATTACTGGCTATGGTGGCTGCCGCTTCTATGGCAGGTGTGCCATTATTTAATGGCTTCTTGTCTAAGGAAATGTTTTTTGCCGAAACTTTGCATCATGCCAATCAACCGTGGGGATGGCTTATGCCTGCCGCAGCAACTTTAGCTGGTATTTTTGCTGTGGCTTACTCGTTACGCTTCATCCATACGGTTTTTTTTGGTGGTGAGCCGGTTGATTTGCCCAAAACGCCACATGAGCCTCCCCGTTGGATGAAAGTACCAGTAGAAATTCTGGTTGCTTTATGCTTGCTGGTTGGCATATTGCCGGCATTAACTGTGGAGCCCATTCTGGCAGTGGCCGCGGCAGGTGTGCTACAAGGCCCTGTTCCAGATCATGATTTAGCAATCTGGCACGGTTTCAACCCGGCATTATGGATGAGCATCATTGCATTATCCGGTGGAATTTTAATTTATTTAGCTCGCCGTCCATTATCCGCATTGCATGATCGATTCGTTGATCGAATAGAATTTAAATCACTATATAATTATTTGCTTAACCAGCTATTTAAAGTTTCTAGTTATATAACTTATTTACTGAATTCAAATTCGCTACAGCAGATGCTATTTGTTTTTATGATTTTTATCCTGATGCTTGGCTTGGCAGGTTTCAACGAAAATGTATCTGCTTTAACCGGAGATCGTGCGTTATTACCTATGGATGGTGTCAGCATGCTCGTTACGTTGATTCTTGTGATTGCTGCAATTGGAGCCGTTATTTTGCACCGGCAACGTCTTGTATCGCTCATTTTAATGGGCGCAGTGGGTTTGGGAGTATCCCTCGTTTTTATCAAGTTTTCTGCACCGGATTTGGCTTTGACACAATTATCCGTCGAGGTGGTAACGATTGTTCTGATGCTGTTAGCGTTATATTTTTTACCGCAATTTTCACCACAAGAATCTGGAAATTATATACGCAGCCGTGATGTCATAGTCGCTACCGCGGCAGGTTTAGGCGTGAGTTTATTAGTTTGGGCCATATTAACTCGTCCATATCATAGTATCGCAGATTACTTTTTAAGCAATAGTGTGCCGGGTGGTGGCGGAACCAATGTGGTCAATGTCATTCTGGTTGATTTCAGAGGCTACGACACGCTCGGTGAAATTACCGTACTAGCATTAGCCGGGCTAGGCATATACGCGATGCTGCACCAACTGAAATTATCCGGTTCTGAGCAGGATAGTGAAGGACAAACCTGGGATCGTGACTTACATCCGGTTATCATGGCGTCGTTTGTGCGCTTGTTATTGCCGCTAGCCTTGCTGGTATCTGTGTATATTTTACTACGCGGACATAATCTTCCCGGCGGCGGCTTTATCGCCGGATTGATAACTGCGGTAGCATTAATTATGCAATATTTGGCCAATGGTGTCACATGGGCACATACTCGGTTGTCGGTCGATATGCATAACGTGATTGGTGCGGGTATTTTTATTGCTGCGTTGACCGGTCTTGCCAGTTGGTTTTTTGACCATCCCTTCCTGACATCCACATTTAGTCATTTACATTGGCCGATAATTGGAGAATTCGAGTTAGCTTCCGCCATGATTTTTGATCTGGGTGTTTATCTGGTTGTCGTCGGCACCACGCTGCTGATACTTATTTATCTTGGCCTGGTACATAAAGAGAGCCATTTGACAAACGTCAGAAAGAGAATCCGTTAATGGAAGCGCTGGTAGCAATACTGATTGGAACGCTCACGGCTTGTGGTGTTTACTTAACTTTACGTGGCCGGACTTTTCCGGTCGTGCTGGGTTTGACCTTTTTATCTTATGCCGTCAACTTATTTTTATTGGTCATGGGACGACTCACTGTTGGCAAGCCCCCAATTATAGTGGAAGGCGTAACGGAGTATGCAGATCCCTTGCCGCAGGCGCTAGTATTGACAGCTATTGTGATCAGCTTTGCCATGACTGCTTTTGTCATTGTTTTGTCGCTCAAGGCGCACTTGGAAATGGGGAATGATCATGTGGATGGAAAGCATAAACCATGATAAACCATATTGTAATTCTTCCTGTAATATGGCCGCTGTTGCTGGGTGCGTTGTTATTATTGCTACAAAAACAGAGCCTGCAGGTACTGCGCATTGTGAGCATTTCATCCGTCAGTGTTTTGGTCTTGTTGACGGGATGGCTGCTCAGTATCGTTCACAGCGGCGAGATTCTAGTTTATGTGTTGGGCAACTGGGCGCCGCCATTTGGCATCGTTCTGGTTGCCGATCGGCTTGCTGCTTGGATGCTGATCATTACTGCGCTGGTTTCGTGGTGCGCGCTAGTTTACGCAGTACGTGGCACTGACACTGCCGGTCCACATTTTCATGTTTTATTTCAATTGCAATTATTTGGATTAAACGGCGCATTTTTGACCGGTGATTTGTTTAATTTGTTTGTATTCTTTGAAATTCTGCTGCTTGCTTCCTATGGCTTATTGCTGCATGGTGGAGGACGGTTGCGCACGATGGCCGGGTTGCATTTTGTCATCATCAATCTTGTAGGTTCAACTTTGTTTTTGTTTGCGGTGGGAACACTCTACGGACTTTTGGGCACACTGAATATGGCGGATTTAGCTGTTAAAGTTGCCAATACTCCTGTCGAAGATATTGCACTCATTCGTACCGCTGGCTTACTGCTGTTTGCCGTGTTTGCCCTCAAAACCGCTCTTTTGCCACTTTATCTATGGTTGCCTGCAGCGTATGCCCACACATCTGCTCCGGTTGCAGCTTTGTTTGCCATCATGACCAAGGTTGGCGCATACTGCATTCTGCGTGTTTATACCTTGATCTTTGGTGAACGGGCAGGTCCAATTGCCGACTTGATTGAACCCTGGTTGTTGCCTTTAGCTTTGGCCACACTGATTGCAGGTGTGCTGGGTGTGCTGGCAAGTACGCATTTACGCCAGCAAGTGGCCTATCTAGTGGTTGCATCCGTCGGTACACTGCTCATCGCTTTTGGCATCAATACGAGTGCCGGAATAGCTGCCGGATTGTATTACTTACCACATTCCACTTTTGCCGCCGCAGCGTTTTTTCTACTCGCTGATAGCATTGTTAATCGCCGTGGCGAAATGAGTGATCGATTTGAACCGGGTTTAATCATGTTGCACCAACGAATAGTAGGTACACTTTTTTTTATAATGGCCATTTTGGTAGCTGGATTACCACCATTATCTGGCTTTGTCGGAAAATTCCTGATTCTGCAAGCAGCGCTGTCACATGTTGCTCTATCATGGATAATGGCCACTATATTAATAACCAGCTTGTTTACTATCATTGCATTGGCGCGTAGCGGCAGCTTGCTGTTTTACCGGGCACAAGCCCCGGAAGCGACCCATGCAGCAACGGATGACCATACTCAACCTATTATTACACCTCATGGTATAAGTGGGTTGGCAATACCTGTCTGCTTACTTGCGCTATGTGTAGCTTTAATGATTTGGGCTGGTGCAATTACTGAATTTGCACAGGAAACAGCAAATCAATTGCTGCATCCCGATGACTATATTCAATCTGTGCTAGGTACTGGAAAATAATAACCATGGCTCGTCTACTCCCTCATCCCATTTTATCTCCCACACTGGCATGTTTATGGTTGTTGCTGGTAAACAGCATAACGCCCGGGCAGATTTTTCTCGGCTTATTGTTGGGCTGGATGATACCATTGTTGACCCTGCGATTCTGGCCAGAAGCAGTGACTATTCGCAAGCCGCTTACCTTGTTGCGCTATATCGGCTTGTTACTGATAGATATCATAATGGCTAATTTCACCGTAGCACGTCTAATTCTTGGTGATCCAGATCGGCTCAAACCGATTTTTGTTGAATTACCATTAGACCTAACATCCGATCTGGCTATCAGTTTATTGGCTAATAGCATTACATTGACACCAGGAACAGTGTCGGCGCGGTTGTCTGAAGATCGTCGATATTTATTGGTTCATGCGCTGAATGAAGCTGATCCGGATGCGTTGATCGCGACAATTAAGCGCCGCTACGAACGTCCATTGCAAGAGATTTTTGAGCTATGTTAAATTCTGTAATTCCAATTGCGCTTGGATTAGTAACAGCGGCTGTCGCCATGAGTTTCTGGCGCTTACTGTCGGGCCCCAGCATGCCGGACCGGATTCTGGCACTGGATACTTTATATATAAATGCTATTGCATTGTTGATGTTGTTAGGTATTCACCTGGGCAGCGCGCTATTCTTTGAGGCGGCACTACTGATCGCTTTGATGGGCTTTATAGGCACTGTTGCGCTGTGCAAGTATTTACTGCGCGGTGATATTATCGAATAAATCATGCTGGAATATTTATTATCTTTTCTGATTCTGACGGGTGCTACCCTAACTTTTATTGGTTCCTTGGGTCTCTTGCGACTTAAGGATTTTTACATGCGCTTACATGGGCCGACCAAAGCCACGACTTTAGGAGTTGGCAGTCTGCTGATCGCATCGGCATTATTTTTCAGCAGCCATAATGCCGGTATCAGTCTGCACGAAGTACTGATTACGGTGTTTCTTGTTATCACCGCTCCGGTGAGCGCACATTTACTTGCTAAGGCAGCATTGCACCTGAATTTGCATTCGTTTGCGAAAATGCCGGCTAAATCAACGAAGGGAGAAGATGGGGCAGACGATGACGCAATGGATACCCAAACACCGGAAGAAAAATCTTCTTCATCGGATACACATGTACCCCGCAAACCGGTTTAGTCTTGAATCTTAGTGTTATTCGAGTTGAGAGTTTAAGCATTTGTCTCTTACTTGAATAAACAAGTAGATCGATAGAAATACTATAGTAAGTTTTGAGGTTAGATTCTTTAGTACCTGCTATCATTTGATAATAAAAACCTAATTCACATTCACAATTTTGTTAAATAGAAAATCAGCAGAATTTTTTCTAAGTATCAAAATTACAGGGGTAAACTGGTTTATTTCGAGGTAAGAAAAATTCTGAATTATATTAATATAATCCTAAAGCTATTACTTTTTATGGAAGGAAATTATTAACAATGTTGACACATATACAACGCCTTGAAGCGGAGAGTATTCATATCATGCGGGAGGTGGTCGCAGAGTGTGAGCATCCGGTAATGCTCTATTCGATCGGCAAGGATAGTGCAGTGATGTTGCATCTTGCAGTAAAAGCATTTTATCCCTCGAAGCTACCTTTCCCATTGTTACATGTCGATACGACGTGGAAATTTAAAGAAATGATTGAATTTCGTGATGTAATGGCAAAGAAATTAGGGCTTGATCTTATCGTTCACATTAACCCCGAAGGGATTACAAAAGGAATCAACCCTTTTACACACGGTTCCGCAGTTCATACGGATATTTGGAAAACTGAGGGTTTAAAGCAAGCATTGGATAAACATGGTTTTGATGTCGCCTTCGGTGGGGCGCGTCGCGATGAGGAGAAATCACGTGCCAAAGAGCGGATTTTTTCCATTCGTTCAGCACAACATCGTTGGGATCCCAAGCTACAGCGCCCCGAGTTATGGCGGTTATATAACGCGCGCAAGAATCCGGGTGAAAGTATTCGTGTTTTTCCGCTTTCAAATTGGACCGAGCTCGATATTTGGCAATATATCCATTTGAACAATATTCCTATTGTGCCATTGTACTATGCTAAAGAACGGCCTGTTGTGGAGCGTGATGGTACTTTAATTATGGTTGATGATGACCGTTTGCCGATGCGAGAGGGTGAATCTCCGATGATGAAAAAAGTTCGTTTCCGCACACTGGGTTGCTATCCTTTAACCGGTGCGATTGAGAGCGAGGCAAGTTCTCTGGTGGATATTATTCAAGAAATGTTGCTGGCAAGAACATCTGAGCGTCAGGGGCGATTAATCGATCATGATTCCACAGGTTCGATGGAGAAAAAGAAACAGGAGGGTTACTTCTAATGGCACACGTATCAGATTTGATTGCCGAAGATATCGAGCTGTATTTAAAATCGCATGAGAACAAAAGCATGCTTCGGTTTATCACTTGCGGCAGTGTTGATGATGGGAAAAGCACTTTAATTGGACGGATGTTATATGAATCCAAAATGCTGTTTGAAGATCAATTGGCTCAATTAGAGGCAGATTCCAAAAAGGTCGGTACCCAAGCCGGTGACTTAGATTTTGCATTATTGGTCGACGGGCTTTCTGCGGAACGTGAGCAAGGAATAACCATTGATGTGGCCTATCGTTTCTTTTCTACCGATAAGCGCAAGTTTATCGTCGCAGATACACCAGGCCATGAGCAGTATACCCGCAACATGGTCACAGGGGCTTCAACGGCCGACGTGGCGGTAATTCTTATTGATGCGCGCAAGGGTGTCCTGACACAGACGCGGCGTCATAGCTATTTAGTTTCATTAATTGGAATTCAACATGTGGTGCTTGCGATCAATAAGCTGGACATGGTGGAGTATTCAGAAGAAATTTTTCATCAGATTAATAAAGAATATCGTGAATTTGCAAAAGAATTAGGGTTGAGTAATATTGTAACTATTCCGATGTCAGCCCTTAAAGGCGATAACATTACCTCATTGAGTGCCAACACGCCGTGGTATCGCGGTGAAACATTGATGGGATATCTGGAGAACGTGCAGGTCGAGGATATCAATGTGGAATCTGGAGTTTTTCGCATGCCGGTACAATGGGTCAATCGCCCAAATCTGGATTTTCGAGGTTACTCGGGTATGGTTGCACGTGGCAGCGTCAGGCCAGGTGACCTTGTTCGTGTGTTACCGTCTGGCAGAGAGAGTCGTGTAACTCGCATTGTGACCAGTGATGGCGATTTAACGCAGGCAGTTTCAGGGCAATCGATTACATTAACATTGGCCGACGAAATCGATATCAGCCGTGGAGATATTTTAGCCGCTACCGATACTTTGCCGGGTGTGGCCGATCAATTTGAGGCCACGATTGTCTGGATGATAGATGAATCGATGCTTCCCGGTCGGCCGTATTTGATGAAAATCGGAACAAAAACTGTCACTGCAAATGTCTCGGTGTTGAAATATAAGGTAAACGTTAATACGCTTGAACATGTCGCTGGTACCAAGCTAGAACTCAATGAAATTGGTATTTGTAACCTCAGTACTGACCAACTGATTGCTTTCGATCCATATAAAGAAGATCATGACATCGGTGGTTTTATCCTGATTGATCGCTTAACTAATAATACGGTTGGTGCCGGCATGTTGCATTTTGCTTTGCGCCGGTCACAGAACATTCACTGGCAGGCGATCAATATCAATAAGCAAGCACATGCTGCTACAAAAAGGCAAAAGCCCTTTATTCTTTGGTTTACTGGTTTGTCCGGCAGCGGTAAATCAACCATTGCTAATTTAGTTGAGAAGAAACTCTATTCTCTTGGCAAGCATACCTATCTGTTGGATGGAGATAATGTGCGTCATGGGCTTAATAAAGATCTTGGTTTTACTGATGCAGATCGGGTTGAAAATATCCGCCGTATCGCTGAAGTTGCCAAATTAATGGTCGATGCAGGTCAGATTGTATTGGTGTCATTTATTTCACCTTTCCATTCAGAACGTAGGATGGCCAGGGAATTGGTAGAGCAAGGTGAATTCTTTGAGGTCTTTATTGATACGCCTATTCATGTCGCAGAAGAGCGCGACCCCAAAGGGTTGTACAAGAAAATGCGTCGAGGTGAATTGAAAAACTTTACCGGAATTGATTCGCCTTACGAAGCGCCAGAAAATCCGGAAATACATATTAATACAACAAAGCTTACTCCAGAACAGGCTGTTGATGACATTGTCAACTACCTGACGCATATAGGCGCTTTAGATTAACTTTTTAATAGTCATTGTCCGTTGAATATAAAAATGAAGGTTAATTTTTCTCATATGGTCATATATAGGAAGCTATTCAGATGAATCGTTTTTATGTATTTAATGGTGACGCGGATGGCGTATGCGCATTGCATCAATTCAGACTTGTAGATCCTGCAGCTGCTAATCTGATAACTGGAGTTAAGCGTGATATCAAGCTATTGGATCGGGTGGAGGCAAATCCCGGCGATCTGGTAACAGTACTCGACATTTCTCTGGACAGTAATCGTAAAGGATTGATGCGATTATTGGAGGAGGGCGTCAGGGTTGAGTATTTTGATCATCATCACGCCGGAGAGATACCGCAGCACCCTAACTTGACTGCACATATCGATTTATCCGCTGATGCTTGTACCAGTCTTCTGGTCGATCAGTATCTAAAAGGGAAATTTCATTTGTGGGCAATTACTGCCGCCTTCGGCGACAATCTTGTGCAAAAAGCTCGTCAACTGGGAGCTACAGCAAAATTAACGGAAACTGAAATAGATCAACTTGCACGCCTGGGTGAGTATCTAAACTACAATGGCTATGGCGATAATCTACCTGATCTGCATTTTCACCCCACTGCACTTTACGAAGAAATAAGACCTTATGCGAATCCATTCGATTTCATCGCTGAGTCGAATGCTTTTAGGAAACTTGCTGAGGGATATCAGGATGATACGAGTCAAGCAGATTCATTGCAGCCCTTGACAACCGATGAACGATATGCTGCCTATTTATTGCCAGATGCCCCTTGGGCAAGGCGCGTCAGCGGTATTTTTGCCAACAAGTTGGCAAATGCGTATCCCCAACGTGCACATGCGGTGATAACTCCTAATCATGCTGGCAACTATACTGTAAGTGTGCGAGCCTCTCTTACAAACCCATGTGGTGCTGATGTATTGTGCCTGCAATTTAATACAGGAGGAGGGCGCAAAGCCGCAGCTGGCATCAACCATTTACCAACAGGTTCATTAGATAATTTTGTCAGCAGCTTTAAACAACACTTTTGTAGCTAGTTCAGTGAAGCACTGGAACATTTAGGCGAAACTTAATCCGACTAAATAAATTGATTACTTCTTATTGAGGGTTATCGTCATGATTCTTGTCACCGGTGGTGCCGGATATATTGGATCACATACATGTGTTGAATTGCTAAATGCCGGTTTTGATGTGACCGTGTTTGATAATTTTTGCAACAGCAATCCCGAAGCACTGGCCCGTGTAACGACGATAACTGGTAGGAAACCAAAATTAATATCTGGCGATTGTCGCGATCGTGTTGCCGTGGTAGCAGCCCTCAAGCAAAGCAAGGCTACCGCTGTTATACATTTTGCTGGTCTCAAGGCAGTTGGTGAATCCGTTGATCACCCACTTTCATATTACGATAATAACGTTGTGGGAACATTACGCCTTTTGGAAGCGATGCAAGAATGTAATGTCAAAACCTTGGTATTCAGTTCTTCTGCAACGGTTTATGGCGATCCAGTTAAGTTACCGTTAACGGAGGACCATCCGCTCGCTCCCACCAATCCCTATGGTCGCAGTAAGTTGATGATTGAAGAGATATTGCGTGATTTCCAGCACAGCGACCGTTCGTTTCGAATCGGCATATTACGTTATTTTAATCCAGTAGGTGCACATCCAAGCGGCTTAATCGGTGAAGATCCGCAAGGAATACCAAATAATTTGATGCCTTTTGTGGCACAAGTTGCAATTGGTCGTAGAGATACTCTAAGCGTATGGGGTAACGATTATCCAACTGTCGATGGTACGGGGGTACGTGATTACATCCATGTCGTTGATTTAGCGCTTGGTCATCTCAAGACATTGGAAGCACTAGGTGTCACACAAAGCGAACAACAAAATGGTCAATATCCGAACTGTTTGACCGTAAATCTAGGTACCGGCAGAGGCTACAGTGTTTTGGAGGTTGTTCGCGCTTATGAGCAAGCCAGTGGACAGTCTATTCCTTATCGAATCGCACCTCGACGCCCAGGCGATATTGCTTCTTGTTATGCGAATCCGGATCGCGCCTATGAATTGCTTGGTTGGCGAGCGAAGCTTGGATTGGATGAAATGTGCGCCAGTAGCTGGCATTGGCAAAACACAAATCCAAATGGTTATTGAAATTTGGATGCATCACATTATGATTTATCAATCAGCAAATCAATTCTGATTTAATCTATTAAGAAACATTAAGGAGATATCGAATGAAAGCAATTAGAAAGGCTGTATTTCCTGTTGCTGGATTAGGAACCCGTTTTTTACCGGCAACTAAAGCAAATCCTAAGGAAATGCTGCCTATTGTTGATAAGCCATTGATTCAGTTTGCCGCAGAAGAGGCTGTTGCTGCCGGCATTGATGTGCTAATTTTCATTATTGGCCGTAACAAGAGTTCAATACCGGATCATTTTGACAAAGCCTTTGAATTAGAAGCTAAGTTAGAAGAAGGCAGAAAACAGGAAATGCTTAATGTAGTTCGCAATATTCTGCCAGCACGTATTGATTGCGTTTATATTCGTCAGGCAGAAGCATTGGGATTAGGGCACGCTGTTTTATGTGCGCAATCCGTAGTCGGTGATGAACCTTTTGCGGTATTGCTGGCGGATGATTTGATCAATGCTAATGAGCGTTGCTGTCTGAGTCAAATGACCGATATCTATAATCAGAATCATTGTTCAATTTTAGGAATTGAACGGGTGCCGCATGAAACTGTCAATCGCTACGGTATTATCGATAGCGTGCCAATTTCAGATAGCTTATCTAAAGTTAACGCAATTGTAGAAAAGCCGGCGGTTGATCAAGCACCTTCCAATCTTGCGGTTGTCGGCCGCTACATCCTGACGCCACGAATCTTTAAACTTTTGGAACAAACCCAGCGTGGTGCTGGTAATGAAATTCAACTCACGGATGGCATTGCAAAATTGCTAAAAGAAGAATCTGTGTTGGGCTATGAATTTCAAGGCAAGCGTTTTGATTGTGGCAGCAAGTCAGGTTACTTGCAGGCAACAGTAGAATTTGCATTACAACATCCCGAACTTAAGCATGAATTTAAAAACTATTTGACTGAATTAACAAAAGAGTATTCCTGACGATTGCCAACATCAAATGGCATGCACTGTTAAAGTGATATGTGCTGTCAAAAATGGAGTCCATGTGTTTAAGCAGCGATTAGATTTGCATAGTATTGCTGCGTAAATTGTGCTGGTGACAAATAGCCCAGCTTTTTTGTTTTCTCTGCCGGTTATAGAATATTTCTATATATTCGGTAATCTCCTGAATGGCTTGTTGTCGTGTTTTGAATCTTCTATGATGCACCAGCTCGGTTTTAAGTATCCCCCA
>NZ_JALHQJ010000070.1 GCF_022842015.1 Nitrosomonas sp.
ACCGATCGCCAAGCCTTGTGCGGTGCACTAATTAATCTTCTGGAAAATGCAATTCAAGCATCGCCTGCAGGCAGTCAAATTTCTCTCACAACTCGTTTAGAACAGTCAAATATCGTTTTCAGTGTCCTCGATAATGGACCAGGTATTGATTTGGTACTACAAGAAAGATTGTTTGAGCCTTTTTTTACCACGCGCTCCGAAGGCACCGGTCTAGGTCTGGCCATTGTTAGAAGCGTCATACAGTCTATGGGCGGCAGTATACAGATTAACTCCTCGGCCGATACTGGTACTGAGTTTGTAATACATCTGCCAAGATACAATGGAGATTGAAGCAATGAAAATATTACCTATCCTAGTAGTAGAAGACGATCAAGACTTATTGGAAGCAATTTGCACTTCCCTGAAATTAAGCGGTTATGAGACTTCAGCTGCATCCAATGGAGATGATGCCATGCAAGTGCTGCAAGAGCGTCAGATAGGTATGGTTGTTAGTGATGTTCAAATGAAACCCATTGATGGATTTACATTGTTAACAAAAATCAAAGCATTCGATCCGGAATTGCCCGTATTGCTAATGACTGCTTACGCGGATATCGAAAAAGCAGTTGCCGCAATGCGTATCGGTGCCTGTGATTATTTACTAAAACCTTTTGATCCGGATAGCCTGTTGGCCCAAATTAAACGCTATGCATTATCTGAATCCGAACAGGACGATAAAGTGGTGGCTAAAGATCCATGCACACGATCATTATTGTCACTGGCCAAGCGAGTTGCGCAATCACCTGCGACCGTCATGTTGACGGGTGAGAGTGGCTGCGGAAAGGAAGTGATTGCACGTTTTATTCATCAACATTCATTACGCTCTGCTAAACCATTTGTAGCGATCAATTGTGCGGCTATTCCAGAGAATCTTCTGGAGGCTACGCTATTTGGATACGAAAAAGGTTCGTTTACAGGTGCGGCACAGGCTCAACCCGGAAAATTTGAGCAAGCACAAGGCGGCACCCTGTTGCTGGATGAGATTTCTGAAATGCCTCTGGAGTTACAAGCAAAACTATTACGTGTGTTGCAGGAAAGAGAAGTGGAGAGAGTGGGTGGGCATAAAGCAATTAAACTGGATATCCGTGTTTTGGCAACCTCGAACCGTGACATGATGGCAATGGTAAAAAATGGCCGATTCCGAGAAGATCTGTATTACCGGCTCAATGTTTTTCCTATTGAAATTCCATCATTACGAGAGCGACCCTTAGATATTGAGCCACTGGTGCAACGTATACTGGCCGCAGCGGCAATCGACTCAGAAAAACCACCTTGCAGAATAGCGCACGGCGCAATGAAGAAATTGACGCAATATTCCTGGCCGGGCAATGTTCGAGAATTGGAAAATGTAATACAGCGTGCGCTCATTCTGGCAATGGATAATAGTATTGATATTGAACATATTCATTTGCCGGAGATGGTTTCAGTGCAAGAAACAAATACAAATACTGCGGAATCGCCGGTTCAGGATATCAAGGCACTCGAACGAAAGCATATTTTAGAAACACTTGAGGCAGTTAATGGTTCCCGAAAACTAGCCGTTAAAAAGCTAGGTATTTCAGAACGAACCTTGCGTTATAAGTTGCAGCAATACCGTATGACAACGTAGTACATATTGCCTATAGATAGTTACGGGTTATTTGATATAATCGTTTGAATGTTCTGTAATTTTTGTGAGATACTTTAGAAGGTTAATGGCGAGGTGAATGATGGACAATACCGGAATTGATAACATATTGCAGCAATTGCAGGCAGCTTCAGCGCTTGCTTCCGGCGCAAAAAAACAATCGAACCTTGATGAGGTTGCAAGTGTCAATTTTAGCGAGAAACTTAAAGCGGCTGTTGATCAGGTCAATAATGCCCAGTTGAATGCTGGCAAGATGAGTGAACAGTTTGTCAGTGACCAATCTAATGTCGATTTGCATGAAGTGATGATTTCATTGCAAAAGGCCAATGTTTCCTTTCAATCGATGGTTCAAGTCAGAAATAAACTGGTGACTGCTTACCAGGAAATTATGAATATGCAAGTATAAACAAAACTTGGTTTGCAGACTGTCCAGATGTCGTCTGCGCTACTCTTCTAACGCCATTTCCAGTTCCAACCAACTCTCCTCTAATTCCATTACTTTCTTCTCGAGTTTGACGAGAGTTTCACTCAGTTGATCAATTTCATTCCGGGAACAGTTCGCATACGTAGCCGGATCTGCTAATTGGCGATTGGCCTCAGCCAATTCTTTTTGTGCAATCGTCAAGGCAACTTCAAGCTTCGATTGCTTAGACAGCAGGTTCTTTCTGTTTGGCTTGGTTGATACCTTGGTTTGATTCTTAGGCGTAGATGACCGCAATTCTTCAGCGTCCCTGGCGCGGCGAGCTTCTATCCAGCGCTTATAATCTTCCAAGTCGCCATCCAGCAATTGCGCTTGACCATCTGCCACCAGCCATAATTCATCTGCTACCGCACGCACCAGGCTACGATCATGCGAGACCAGCACCACAGCTCCGGTATAGGCTTCCAATGCCAGCGTTAGCGCGTCGCGCATATCCAAATCCAAATGGTTGGTGGGCTCATCGAGCAATAGAAAGTGAGGTTTTTGCCATGCCAACATTGCTAAGGCCAAACGGCTCTTTTCTCCACCGGAGAAAGTTGCCACCGGACGATCCTCGTGATCTCCACCCAGACCAAACCTGCCAAGAAAATTTCGTAAACTCAATTCGGTTTGTGCTGGATCAAGTTGTTTCATATGTTGCAAAGGTGTGGATTCACTATCCAGGTTTTCCAACTGATGTTGGGCAAAGTAACCAATGCCGATGTTAGGTGTCCTCTCGATAATGCCTGATGTGGGTTTGATTTCTCCCGTCATTAATTTTATCAAGGTAGATTTTCCGGCACCATTCGGTCCCAGCAATGCAATGCGCGCACCCGCTTGTAAAACAAGATTTACATGCTGGAATAGCTGATGATCACCGTAACCAAAGCCCATATCTTTGATACGTAGCAAAACATCAGGACTGCGCTCGGGCGCTTCAATCTGTAGTCCAAAGTGGCCATCTTCAATATGGAGTGGTGCCAGACGCGCCAGGCGATCCAAGGCTTTAATCCGGCTTTGCGCCTGTTTGGCTTTGGTCGCCTTAGCGCGAAAGCGCCGCACAAAGTCCTCCATATGCGCAATCTGTTTTTGTTGCTGTTGGAAGGCCTGCGCATGTTGCGCAAGATGTTCAGCACGCGCTCGCTCGAAATCATCGTAGTTACCGCTATAACTATCAATTTGCCGATTGTTGATGTGAGCAATGCGATGCACGCAAGTGTTGAGAAACTCCCGATCATGTGAAACAACGATTACGCTTCCCGGATATCGTGTCAAGTACTGCTCCAGCCAAAGAATGGCTTCAAGATCCAGATGATTCGTAGGCTCATCCAACAATAACAAATCAGCACGATGCATTAATGCTCGAGCCAGATTCAAACGCATGCGCCAGCCGCCAGAAAAATGACTGACCGGTTTCTCCAAGATAGCATTCGCGAACCCCAATCCATTCAATAGTTGCGCCGCCCGTGATCGTGCGCTATAACCACCAATCGTTTCGTAACGTTGTTGCGCCTCAAACCAGGCTGCATCATGTTCGACCTGCGCCAGAATTTTTTCCAGTTGGCACAGCTCGACATCGCCATCCAGCACAAAAGCAATCGCAGATTGATCAGAATCGATGATCTCCTGTTCCACAAAGGCGACCGTTTTCCCGGATTGGAAGCTCACTTCTCCACTATCCGGTTTGAGTACGCCTCGAATCAATCGGAACAAAGTTGATTTGCCACTGCCATTCTTACCCACCAGCCCAACACGCTGGTTAGAAAAGATTTGTAAATTGCAGTTCTCCAGCAACGGAATTCCGCCCTGCAGATACGTTAAAGATTGAATGTCTAACACAATGCCTTGATGATAAGTCGATTAACTGTATGATATTGATTTTATTGAGAGCTAATGGCGGCAGAACCCGATACAGATAAGTATTTTATAGTTTGGATTCCAATATTAATTCTATTTTAGAATCTAGATTCTGTACCTGCCCCTGCCCCTTTGTTTGTATACGTGCTCTGTCCCCAAGCAGAGCACTGGCAGTTACCAATTTTGTAAATCTTCATAGTGAATAATAGGTAATAAATTCTCTTTGAACTTATAGAGCCGATCATTTTGCACATTGGGAATACTGAGAAAATAATCTAGCATTTTCTTTCGTAT
This sequence comes from Nitrosomonas sp., assembly GCF_022842015.1. GTDB lineage: Bacteria > Pseudomonadota > Gammaproteobacteria > Burkholderiales > Nitrosomonadaceae > Nitrosomonas. Next base: position 4,278 of record NZ_JALHQJ010000070.1, read on the forward strand.
ATCTTCATTAGGGACAACAACCATATTTACATCTTCTCGATAAAATTTGTAATAGTGAGAATTATCATTCTGAATTTGTATTACAATACCAGATAGCTGATCTAATGAAGAAGGTACAAGGCGCCATTCGCGTTCCTTATAATAAAGATCAATTTCTTTGGTTTCATCTCTAGCTGGTCCAAGATCGCCCATTTCTTTATCAAAAGAATAGGTATAGAGCATCGAAGCAACTAGTTCTGATAATTCTTGCGTAGTTAAAATTTTGTTACTTTTTTGATCGAATAATTCAAGAGTTGAATCTGCAAGAAGTGCATCATTTAATTTTTTTATAAACCTGAATTGAGCCCAAAGGTTAGTGTAAAACACCCCACGGCTTTCATTAACATCACTTAATGTGCTTATTTCTCCTGGTATATAGTCAACAAAGTATCTCGCAGGATTTCCCCCAGCATTTTTTACGAAAGATTTTTTAAATCCAATACCAAATTTTCCATAAATGGATGTATGTTCATTGCACTCCTTGAGTGGAATATCAGTAAAACAAACGGCATGATTTAATACGCAGGAACCATCAGGAAATTTATTTGCAACCTTAGAAGCACGCAATCCATTTTCAAAAATTTGTTTGAAAATCTCAAATTGCTTATTAGGATTATCTTTATTAGAGCGGGCAAGAAAATGAATTAAATTGTCTGAGATTATAGGCATAATTTTATTTTGCTAGGATCTGTTGGTATTTGAGGAAAACACTTGCTGAATCAGTAGGTTGTGATTTGCCTCCGCAGTTGTAACCGGTTGTTTTCGAATATTTATTTTTGAAACATCAACTGACCTTAGGGTCAATTGATGTTTTGAGATAAGTATATGATAGATCACTAGTGGCCCGTTAGCTTATGGTTGATTGCATGTTAAGCCATTGATTTGGAATGAAAAATAAATGCCGAAATTTACCTGAGGCATGATAATTTTTTTTAGTAGTTCAAGTGACTTAACCCCATTAACGGGTCAGCAGTGATGCTAGATACAAACTCGTAATATCGAGGTTCCCACATTACCAATAAAACGAGTTTGTTTTGTCCCGATTTATGCTCAGTGATAAGTTTTGGCCGAAACTAATGAAGATTTTGCTACAAGAAGCTATTTATAACAAGTGCAATCTACGCATGACGGTAGAAGGTGTGCTATATCGAATGCGAGTTGGCTGCCCGTGGCGGAACTTACTCAAGGCATTTGGAAAATGGGGTGAGGTTCAGAATCACGAATATAGATTAAAAAATAGAAACATATCCGATTTCATCGATAATATGCTTAATTCGCGACCTGTTCCCAACCAAAGCTCTTTTAACCTTTTGTTAAATCCTAAGGATTCCGCCCGGACAAGATTTTGCCTGCTCCAGACGCACCAGCGTCGGTAGCAGATTGAGTCCGGTTTTTTGTTTCAATTCGAGCGCCTGTTTCTTGAACTTCTTCAGCGCGATCTCGATTTTCTCTCCGGTCGCGGCGAGCGCAATGACGTTGCCGCTGTCGCAGGAAGGGAAAGCCAGCGCGCGTTCGTCGAACGATGCTCTGATGCGTTCCAGACTGGCCTGGTGCCTGCGGCTGCGTCCCAGTAAATTCACCACAAGGATGCCATTAGTGTTCAATCGCGCGCGGCACATCTGGTAAAACGGCAGCATATCCAGTTTACCGGGACGCGCATCGGCATTGAAACCATCCACCAGAATCAGGTCGTAAGTCTTGTCGTGCTCGGCGATATACTGTGAGCCGTCTGCAATCACGATATTAAGGCGTAGTGGGTCTTCCGGTAGTTTGAAAAATTGCCTTGCGGCTGCTACCACGCGCGGTTCGATCTCAATCACGGTCAGTTTCGCCAGCGGATAGTAGCGATAAATAAATTTGGTTAGTGATGCTGCGCCAAGACCGATCAGCAGCACTTTGCGCGGAAAGCGCACATTGTCTCTCAGTAACAGGCTTGCCATCATTTCCCGGGTATAGTCAAGTTCCAAACGCCAAGGACGCGCGATGCGCATTGCACCCTGTATCCAGTCGGAGCCGAAATGCAATGTGCGCACCCCGGCTTCTTCACGGATATCAATGGAAAAACTCATGTTCTGGAATTTCTTGCCAGATCGGCTAGATTAAAAACAGTAACGCCAATCCAACCCCGCTAGCTGTTGCCAGCATGCCTGAAACGCACTGTCGCGCTAATAATGCATGGCCGAAGAAAAAAATGAGCCCAAGTTTGAAACCGATGTTGGAGATTAGTCCAAGTGAAATGGCCATGACGGTTTGTGTGGTATCCAGTTTGCCAAGCTCGTACAAGCGTAAACTGGATAGGGTGATAGCATCGACATCGGTTAAGCCGGAGATCAACGCGATTGCGTATAATCCGCCACTGCCGGCAATGTCGGAAAGCCAGGCGGAACAGAACAGGACAATGCCATAAATCAATCCAAAAGTTGCGGCTGTGCGGATTTCGGTGGGGTTCTTGATTTCCAGCATGGGCGCTTCTTGCTGCCGGTTTAGCCGGTGCCACCAATAAGCCGTGACGCCTGCTCCCAATAGAAAGCCGCTGCCAAGAACCGGTAACAACTGTGGCAATAGCGCGGGAGAAGCAATTGCACTGATAATGGCTAAACGGATCAGTACCGTCAGGTTGGCAATCAGGATGACGACAACGGCCAATTGAGTGAAATTCTGATTCTCAACGCTGCGGCGCGCGTATACCAGCGTTGTGGCGGTACTGGATACCAATCCACCGAATAAGCCCAGGATGGCTCCATGCCGCTGACCGATCAATTGCAATGCGATATACCCCGCCAGACTGACGCCCGAGATCAATACCACCATGAGCCAAATCTGATACGGATTGGTTGCTTCATAAGGCCCATAATTCTTATCCGGAAGGATCGGCAGGATGATAAATGTCAGTACGGCAAACTGCAGCACAGAAATCAAATCGCGTCGACTCAGCTTTTGGGTTATGCCGTGAAGCTCTGTTTTGAAATACAGTAATATTGTGGTGATAATGGCCAGCATGACAGCTAAATGATTGTAACCGTACCATACTGTGGCACCCAAACCATAGCAGACTAGAATCGCGGCTACCGTTGTAGTGCCTGGATCTGCGTTTTCGTCTTTAGTGCGAAAATAGGCTGCGGTGGTCATCAGACCGACAATCAGTAACCCACCCAGAAGTAGCCAGGGCGTGGCTTTTTCCGACAGCATTGCAGCCAGCGTGCCGAATAATGCAACTAACGCGAAAGTTCTTAGGCCTGCTCGCGATCCTGGACTACGCTCACGTTCTAACCCAATCAGTAAGCCAATCGCTAAACTGGTCAGAAAATGCGGCAATGCGGCTAATTCGCCATTGAGTGTGAATTCAGTGCCCATTGCCGATTACCGGGGAGTCTGCATGAAACCAGTGCTCGAGCAGGAATTGCAGAGTTGTTTTGCCGTTGTATTCATTGATCTGCAATCGATAAACGGCGTCGATGACATCAGGCAGCGGATCATTGTAAAAAAACAGAATGCCGTCATATGTATCATTTGATTTTCGTGGCGTTTGTGCTAATTGATCACTGTCTGCGAAATCCAATTTTCTTAGTTTCAGCTTCAAGTGTTTTTCACCGACAATGCGCTGGCTTTCGACATAAAACCGCGCGTTGAATGAGGGTTGCGGGAAACCTTGCCCCCACACCTGACGATCGAGATATTGTGCCAGCTCCAGGTTGATTTCAGCCAATTCCAGATCGCCATCGGTTTCGATTACCTGCGTCAAATCGGCAGGTGTCAGTAAAATTTGCGTTACTTGCTCAAAAGCATCGCGGAACTTCTCAAAATCTCCATTATTGATGGTCAATCCGGCTGCGGCGGCGTGGCCACCGAATTTCCGAATCAGCTCGGGGCATCGTTTGGCAACCAGATCCAGTGCATCTCGTAAATGAAAGCCGTTGATCGATCGACCCGAGCCTTTGATTTCACCATCTTTGCCGGGTGCGAAAATGATCACTGGCCGATGATATTTGTCTTTGATGCGCGATGCGAGTATGCCGATAACGCCTTGGTGCCAATCCTGATCGAACAGGCAGATGCTATAAGTGGTCAGGATTTCTTCGTGATGGGTTTTTAGGATGTCTTCCAGTTTGGCTAGCGCGCTTTCCTGCATGGTGGATTCAATTTCCCGGCGTTGTCGGTTCAGTTCATCCAGTTGGTTGGCAATTTCTAATGCATAGGTTTCGTCATCAGTAATCAAGCATTCAATGCCTAGTGACATATCATCCAATCGTCCGGCTGCATTGAGTCGCGGACCCAGCATAAAGCCCAGTTCATAGGTCGATATTTGCTGACAATCGCGCCGTGATACTTGCAATAGTGCGTTGATGCCTGCACAAGCGCGTCCTTTTCGAATTCGCTGCAAGCCTTGTTGTACTAGGATACGATTATTATTGTCCAGTTTGACGACATCGGCGACGGTACCTAATGCAACCAGATCCAAGAAACTGGCAAGATTTGGTTCCTGGTTTGTTGCGAAAGCGCCGCGCTGACGCAATTCTGCGCGCAGTGCCAGCATTAAATAGAAAATGACGCCTACACCGGCAATACTTTTGCTTGGAAAAGGACAGTCTGGCTGATTGGGGTTGATGATCGCCAAGGCCGCAGGCAACTCATCGCCGGGCAAGTGATGATCGGTGATTATCACTTGCATGCCCAGACGGTTAGCTGTGGACACGCCTTCTACGCTGGCGATCCCATTGTCGACGGTAATCAACAAGTCAGGTTGTTTGGTTTCGTGTGCCAGATGCACGATTTCCGGCGTCAGGCCATATCCGAATTCAAACCGATTGGGTACCAGATAGTCAATGGTAGCACCAAGCTTGCGTAAAATGCGGATACCCACTGCGCATGCCGTAGCGCCGTCGGAGTCATAATCGGCCACAATCAACAGCCGCTTCTTAGCGGCAATGGCGTCGGCAAGCATGGCCGCGGTTAGCGCGATATTTTTGAGTTGTCCGAATGGGATCAGGCGTGTGAGTTCGGTTTCAAGTTGGCTTGAGTTTTCAATACCGCGTGCTGCAAAAATGCGTGCGAGTACCGGATGCAATCCGCAGCCATTAAGTGTCTGGAAAGACTGCAAATCATACGGGCGGGTGGTGATTCTAGTCATGTATCGGGGAAATATAAATGCGCCAGGTTGTATGAACGCACTTATTCAGCTGGTGTTTTTGCTTCTGCTGCAAGTTTTTCCACTTTAAGCACATGTAAGCGACGGCTATCAACCCGCTGCACGGTGAATTTAAAGGGACCGATCTCGACTGATTCGCTGCGGTCGGGTAAACGGCCAAATTTGTTGAGTACCAACCCGCCTATGGTGTCGCAATCCTCGTTGCTGAAGTTTGCGCCGAGCACTTCATTGAAGTTGTCAATCTCAGTGGTTGCCTTGACGCGGTATAGTCCATCCGATTCCATGACAATGTTATCTTCATCTTCATCAAAGTCGTATTCATCTTCAATTTCTCCTACAATTTGTTCGAGTACATCTTCGATCGTCACTAAGCCAGCCATTCCTCCATATTCATTAACGACGATGGCCATATGGTTGCGGTTGCTGCGAAAATCTTTGAGCAGTATATTGAGTCGCTTGGATTCGGGGATGAATACAGCTGGGCGCAGCATGTCGCGGATATTAAATTCTTCCGGGGCGGCGTAATAACGCAGCAAATCTTTGGCCAGCAGAATACCGATAATTTCATCTTCGCTGCCTTCTATGACCGGAAAACGGGAATGCGCCGCCTCAATGACAAAGGGAATGAATTGTTCCGGTTTTTTGCTGATGTCGACAACGTCCATTTGCGAGCGCGGCACCATGATATCGCGTGCTTGCATTTCGGAAACTTGCATAACGCCTTCAATCATGCTGAGCGCATCGGAATCGAGTAAATTACGTTCAAAGGCGGAGTGCAACAGGGTGATTAGTTGTTCGCGATCTTCCGGTTTACGGATGAGCATTGCGCCTAACCGTTCTAACCAGCCGCTTTTAGGTGGAGGTTCGTCCATGATGTATTTGAAATCCAGTGGATGTGAGAAAAAAATAGAGCAGAAACATTACATGACTATTGCGCGAAATTTGCATTGTCATGTTCTAGATAAGGATTTGCAAAGCCGAGTTTGGCTAGTATTTGTATTTCCAATTGTTCCATCGTTACTGCATCAGTATCTTCAATATGATCATAGCCTTGCAAATGTAATATGCCATGAATGGTCAAATGAGCGTAATGCGCCATTAGGTTTTTGTGTTGTTGTCGCGCCTCTTTGCTAACCACGGGCGCGCACAGTATGATATCGCCAGTCAAAGGTTCTGTGTCGTTATATACAAAGGTTAGCACGTTAGTGGCGTAATTTTTACTACGAAATTGCTGATTAAGTTCTTGCCCTTCTTTTTCATCAACGAGTCGTAAAACAACCTCAGCTTCTTGCATCAACGCAATTTTAGCCCAACGGCGAAACTGCGGTCGAGTGGGTACTGTTGCGCACTCTGTCGCATATTGCACCATCAGCTTGAATGATCTTGTTTTCTGCACAAGATGATCAGGATTGCCGAGTTTGTTTGTCGTGCTTTTCATAGGCGGTAACAATGCGTTGAACTAGTGGGTGTCTTACCACATCTTCAGATAGAAAGCGGGTGAAGGCGATGCCGCGTATATCTTGCAGAATTTTCTGAGCTTCTATTAAACCGCTTTTCTGATGTTTGGGTAGATCAATTTGTGTAATATCGCCGGTAATAACCGCTTTTGAGCCAAATCCCATGCGTGTCAGAAACATTTTCATCTGCTCTGGCGTAGTGTTTTGCGCCTCATCCAGAATAATGAATGACTGATTCAGCGTACGTCCGCGCATAAAAGCCAGTGGTGCGATTTCGATGGTATTGCGTTCAAATTGCTTGCTTGTCTTATCAAAGCCCATCAAATCATATAGTGCATCATACAATGGACGTAAATAGGGATCGACTTTCTGAGTCATATCACCGGGTAAGAAACCCAAACGCTCGCCAGCCTCAACTGCGGGGCGAACCAGAATCAAGCGGGATACCAAGCCACGTTCAAGCGCATCGACTGCACTGGCTACCGCCAGATAGGTTTTTCCGGTACCGGCGGGACCGATAGCAAAGGTGATGTCATGTTCCTGAATTTGCTGCAGATACTGAACTTGGTGCGGTGTGCGGCCATATAAGTTGCTGCGGCGTGTTAGTAGTCCGGATGTTGCTGGTTGTGTGATATCAATGTTAGCGGTGACGGTGCTATTGTTCTCCGCTTTGTGATGTGGATTTATCGCTTCGATCAAACCAAGCTGAATATGTTCCAGACTTAAATGGTGCTGTGATTGGTTATAAAAATGACGCAATACTTTTGCTGCAAGTTTTGTTTGATCGGATTTTCCCGATAAGCTGAAGTGTTCGCCGCGTCGGGAAATGGTCACATCCAATGCAGTTTCAACTTGTTTTAGATTCTCATCCAGCGCGCCGCACAAATTGGCAAGGCGTTGGTTATCGGTGGGCGTGAAAGAAATTTCTAGGGGAGTTGGTTTCAATGTCAGAAAATGCTATTTCAATGGGATAATTTTCGCAGTGCACGAGATACTTTGCAAGCAAAACTCATGCTATAAGTGCATTTTTATTCATGAATAATGTCTCCGCGCAGCGAATGAGCACGGGCTTCATTGATCCGTACGTTGACAAACTGACCAATCAACTCAGAATCGCCGGCTAAATTGACGACACGGTTGTTATCCGTGCGTCCGCTCAGTTCATCGAAGTTCTTTTTAGAGACGCCTTCCAGTAATACCCGCTGAATTGAACCGATCATTTGCTGACTGATTTTTCGGGATTGCAGACTCAACTGTGCTTGTAATCGGTGTAGTCGTTCCAGTTTTCCTTCCTGCGACATGTCATCGGGCAAGTCGGATGCTGGCGTTCCGGGGCGCGGGCTGTATATGAAACTGTATGATTCGTCAAAATTCATGTCTTCAACCAGTTTTAGCGTGGCCTGGAAATCTGCCTCGGTTTCTCCGGGGAAGCCAACGATGAAATCTGATGATAATGAAATATCCGGGCGTATAGTGCGCAGTTTCCGAATAATAGATTTGTATTCCAATACGCTATATCCTCGCTTCATTGCGGCCAGTATCCGGTCAGATCCCGATTGCACCGGTAGGTGCAAGTGATTGACTAATTTGGGTAACTGATTGTAAGCCTGAATTAAGCGTGCAGTAAACTCTTTAGGATGAGAAGTGGTGTAGCGGATGCGCTCAATTCCTGGAATTTCATGAAGATATTCGAGCAGTAAAGCAAAATCAGCAATTGCACCATCACTCATCATGCCCAAATAAGCATTGACATTCTGTCCCAACAAAGTGATTTCTTTAATGCCTTGATCGGCAAGGATGGCTATTTCTGTCAGCACGTCCTCCAGAGGACGGGAAACTTCTTCACCGCGCGTATAAGGAACCACGCAGAAACTGCAGTATTTGCTGCAACCTTCCATAATTGAGACAAATGCTGTGACACCTTCAGTGCGAGCAGGCGGCAGATGGTCGAATTTTTCAATCTCGGGAAAAGAAATATCAACTTGCGAGCGCCCGGTTGCTTTGCGTGTTTCTATGAGCCGCGGCAATCGGTGCAAGGTCTGTGGGCCAAATACTACATCTACAAATGGCGCGCGACTGACAATCGCTTTGCCTTCCTGACTGGCAACGCAGCCACCCACGCCGATCAACAAATTAGGATTGCGTTCTTTTAAGTATCGAACCCGCCCTAAATCATGGAATACTTTTTCTTGTGCTTTTTCGCGCACCGAGCAGGTATTGAACAAGATCATATCTGCTTCGGCCGGATCATTGGTGAGTTCCATGCCATAGGCGGCATGTAGCACATCAGCCATTTTCTCCGAGTCATACTCGTTCATTTGGCATCCAAAAGTTTTGATATAAAGTTTGTTACTCACGGATTAGCTCTTGGAATTTAAGAAAGTTGCAGTGTTATTGATGTATTCGCTGTCCTTGACTTTCCGCTTCCTTGACTTCATCCGGAGTTAGAATCCAGACACGATGCAGATTTCCCATGAAATCCAACTGATAGCGGATAAGGCCAACATAGTTCGCGGCATTGGGTAAAATGATCAGATTGTCTATCCCACGAATTTGCCCGCCTGGCCCCATTTGCATTTGCTGATTATTGATGACGAACACTGGAAAAGAAACAGCCGTCAAATTCCCCAGTTGACTCTCAATAGGAAAAGTTCTGGTTTGCTGACTAAATATTGATTGTGCCATTGCCATCAACACAATCAACAGTAACAAGGATGTTCTCCAGGTTCGATTCATATGGAACTGGACAAGAGCAAATTAATCGTAAGCATCACGGAATCAGCTGAATTAAACCTATATTATTAGAAGCTCATGATACGCTAATTTTTGGCAAAACGACATAATCGATTAATGCGTATTAACAGGCAAGGATGATGATTGAAAATCAGGACGCACGATCAAGGATTGTATGTGTAGTTGATGTGACACTTTAGCGGGAACCAGATTGTCCGGTATTGCAATTTCAGTCTGGGTGTCTAGCTTTTTATTACATTTTTGCTCAAATGAATTGCAGATGGCAGGGCTGCGGCTTAGTATGATTGTTCGATGTGTTTCAACCAAGGAAAATACATGAGAGATGTAGTGGTTTTAAGTGGAGTGCGCACAGCCATAGGTGATTATGGTGGGGCATTGCAACAGATTGCCCCATCTGATTTGGCGGCAAAGGTTGTGCGCGAGGCGGTATCGCGTGCAAAAGTTGACCCTAATGATATTGGGCATCTGGTTTTTGGTAATGTGATTCACGGAGAATCCCGCGATATGTATCTAGCACGTGTTGCCTGCATCAATGGCGGCTTGCCGCAACATACCTCAGCGCTGACAGTTAATCGTTTGTGTGGGAGTGGCTTGCAGGCTATTATTTCTGCCAGTCAAAGTATTATGCTTAATGATACTGACGTGGCAGTCGCGGGTGGTGCAGAGTCTATGAGTCGGGGAGGTTATTTGTTGCCGACATTGCGTTGGGGGCAGCGTATGAATGATGGAAGCACCGTAGACATGATGGTCGGTGCGCTTACCGATCCGTTTGATCAGGTGCATATGGGAGTTACAGCTGAAAATATTGCAGAGAAATGGCGAATTAATAGAGAAGAGCAGGATGTACTGGCGGTGGAAAGTCATCGTCGTGCTTTGCAAGCAATTAATAATGGATATTTCAAAGAGCAAATATTGCCTGTTGAAATAACTGTAGGTAAAAAAACAATTATTTTTGATATCGATGAACGTCCTCGTGAAGATACGAGCTTGGAGAGCTTGGCTAGGCTGCGACCTATATTTAGAAAAGAGGGGACAGTAACTGCAGGAAATGCTTCTGGTATAAACGATAGTGCTGCTGCAGTAGTATTGATGGAGAACAGTGCGGCACGGAAAAGAGGCTTGAGGCCGATGGCGCGGCTGGTTGCCTATGGTCATGCCGGTGTTGATCCAAAATTTATGGGCATCGGACCGGTTCCCGCTGTGCAAATCGCATTGCAGCGTGCAAATATCAAGTTGGCTGAACTGGATGTAATCGAGTCCAATGAAGCATTTGCCGTACAAGCTTGTGCAGTCGCAAAAGAATTGCAGTTTGATCCAGAAAAAACCAATCCGAATGGAGGGGCAGTGGCGCTGGGTCATCCGATAGGCGCGACGGGTTGTATTTTAACTATCAAAGCCTTGTATGAGTTGCGGCGTACCGATGGGCGTTATGCATTGGTGACCATGTGTATTGGTGGCGGACAGGGAATTGCGGCAATCTTTGAGAAACTTGAATAGGCTTGGGGCTCAGTCGGGTAAAAGAAGTTAGAAAAGGTATAACAGGCAAAAGTAAATGCCAGTTTTCGTTGACTGACGGGAGCAATTAAGCTATAGTTGCGCCTTTTTTAAGTGCAGGTATGCTGTCTGTTCCAAGGGCAGGTGGAAAATGTCTTGGATAAAGAATAAGCCACTTAAAATTGTTCTGCTTGTGCAATTGTCAATCACATTTGCGTTGGTAATAGTATTTTTGTTTATGCTTGACATGCATGGTGCAATTTCGGCAATGCTGGGCGGAGCAGTAAACGTAATTTCCTCAATGGCATTTGCGATGATGGTGTCTCGTCATAAGGGATATTCGGCGGGTGACGCGATTAGAACTGTGCTAAGAGCTGAAGCGGTAAAAATAATATTGACCGTTGGTTTGTTATGGATGGTGTTTAAATTTTATGCGAATGTTAATGCGCTCGTATTTATTGGAACGTTTATCCTAATGGTTTTAGTTTATAGCATGGCGTTATTAATAACAGACGATACTAAACAGATAAGATAAATTTATAAGTGACAGGCAGCACATGGCATCCGATACAGAACTAACACCCACATCATACATCGAGCATCATCTTACCTATTTAACAACACAAGTCCGTGAAGGTTCATCATTTTGGGTTCTTCATATTGACACCCTGGTGACGTCCATTATCCTGGGTGTTATAAGCTTAGGGTTTATATGGTTGGTGGTTCGTAAGGCAACTTCCGGTGTGCCGTCCAAGACTCAGGCTTTCGTTGAGCTTGCTGTTGAGTTCATTGATAATGAAGTCAAGAATACGTTTCACGGTAACCGCCATGTGTTTGTTGCGCCTGCAGCATTGACAATTTTTGTGTGGGTCTTGATGATGAATGCCATGGATATTTTGCCAATAGATATTATGGCATGGATTATGGAGCATGCATTTGGTTTGCACAATTGGAAGATAGTGCCAACAACAGATATCAATACAACTTTTGCGTTGGCTTTATCAATCTGGTTGCTCATGCTTTTCTTTAATGT
>NZ_JALHQJ010000071.1 GCF_022842015.1 Nitrosomonas sp.
ACGGTTACCAGTGTCATTCGTGACAAAGTTGGATCTTCAGTAGGCGCGACTGAAAGCGATTCAATATTATAACCACGCGCTGAAAACAAACCTGCTACACGAGACAAGGCACCTGCCTCATTTTCCATTAATATTGAGATAATATGTCGCATTTATTTTTCTATACCAGAATCATTTCAGAGAGTCCCTTACCACCCGGCACCATGGGAAAAACATTTTCGGACTGATCCGTAATAAAATCCATAAATACCAGCTGATCTTTAAGCTTAAATGCCTCTTTTAAGGCATCTCCGACATCTTCCGGTTTTTCAATTTTGATTCCGATATGCCCGTAACTTTCGGCCAGTTTTACAAAATCTGGCAGTGCATTCATATAGGATTCTGCATAACGATTCCCGTGAAAAAACTCTTGCCATTGCCTGACCATTCCCATGTAACGATTATTCAGGTTAATAATTTTCAACGGTAATTTATACTGCTTACAGGTTGATAATTCTTGAATACACATCTGGATACTCGCTTCGCCAGTAACACAAGCCACTTTTCCATTCGGGTTTGCCAATTGCACTCCCATTGCGGCAGGCATACCAAATCCCATAGTGCCAAGCCCGCCGGAATTGATCCAACGCCGAGGCTTATCAAACTTATAAAACTGCGCCGCCCACATTTGATGCTGACCCACATCGGAAGTAATAAATGCGTCACCTTTAGTGATCTCGAACAGTTTCTCGATCACCATCTGCGGCTTGATAATTTTGCTCTTACGATCAAACTTAAGACAATCCCGCTCGCGCCATAAATCAATCTGTTTCCACCATTCTTTCAACGCAACATGATCCGGTTTATCTTTTTCAGTTTTAAGCAACTTGATTAATTCCTTGAGTACATCCAAAACATCACCCACGATAGGTATGTCTACCCTTACGCGCTTTGAAATGGATGATGGATCAATATCAATATGAATAATTTTTCTGTTCTCATTAAAAAAATGCTTGGGATTACCAATGACACGATCATCAAATCGGGCACCTACAGCAATCAAAACATCACAATATTGCATTGCCATATTCGCTTCATAGGTACCATGCATCCCTAGCATACCCAATGACTGTTTATCAGTCGCTGGATATCCCCCCAGTCCCATTAGTGTATTGGTGCAAGGAAAATTCAGCGTTTGCACCAATTCAGTCAATTGCGGTGCAGCATCACTCAGTATTACCCCTCCGCCCGCATAAACCACTGGACGCTTAGCACTGAGAATCAGTTCGAGTGCTTTTTTAATCTGCTTGACGTGTCCTTTCGTCACGGGATTATAGGAACGCATCGTTACCTTATCGGGATAAACAAACTTAGTCTTTTGCTGCGAAACATCCTTCGGAATATCCACCAGCACAGGACCCGGACGGCCAGTAGACGCGATGTAAAAAGCTTTTTTAATCGTATGCGCCAGCTCTGTAATATCCTTCACCAGAAAATTATGTTTGACACAAGGCCGCGTTATCCCCACGGTATCAACTTCCTGAAACGCGTCCAAACCAATAGCATTAGTCGGCACCTGACCGCTAATCACCACCATCGGAATCGAATCCATATAAGCCGTAGCAATACCTGTCACAGCATTGGTCACACCGGGACCAGAAGTCACCAGCGCTACCCCCACTTTATTGCTGGAACGTGCATAGCCATCCGCCGCATGCACTGCCGCCTGTTCGTGGCGCACCAGAATATGCCGCACCTTATCCTGTTTAAACAATTCATCATAAATGAATAACACAGCCCCGCCAGGATAGCCGAAAATGCAATTCACGCCTTCTTCCTGCAAACACCGTATGGTAATTTCAGCACCGGTTAATTCCGCACTCATGCTTTTCACATCCCAATGTCAATTCAAAAAGTTAAAAATATTTCAACAGCAAGGCTCTCTATCCTGCCGTCAAACACCTGTACCACCTACAGTCAGCCCATCAATCCGCAATGTCGGTTGCCCAACACCCACCGGCACGCTTTGGCCTTCTTTACCACAGGTTCCCACCCCTGGATCCAACAACATATCGTTACCAATCATCGAAACTCTGGTCAACACATCAGGCCCATTACCGATCAAGGTGGCCCCTTTAACCGGGTAGGTGATTTTTCCGTCTTCAATCATATAAGCTTCCGCAGCAGAAAAAACAAATTTTCCGCTGGTGATATCCACCTGCCCACCACCAAAATTCGCGGCATAAAGACCACGTTTCACTGAAGCAATAATTTCCGCTGGATCTTTGTCGCCATTCAGCATATATGTGTTCGTCATGCGTGGCATGGGGATATGGGCAAAAGACTCGCGCCGACCATTGCCTGTCACTGGAGAATCCATCAACCGGGCATTCAAACTATCCTGCAAATAGCCTTTCAGTATGCCATCCTCTATCAATACAGTACATTGGGTCGGATTGCCTTCATCATCAATATTTAACGATCCTCGCCTACGTGGAATTGTTCCATCATCGACTACTGTGACACCAGGAGCTGCAACACGCTCACCAATACGTCCCGAAAAAGCGGAACTGCCTTTGCGGTTAAAATCTCCCTCCAAACCATGACCAATCGCCTCATGCAGCAATATTCCCGGCCAACCACTCCCCAAAACAACAGTCATAGTGCCGGCAGGCGCCGGGCGAGCATCCAGATTCACAATTGCCTGATGCACAGCTTTTTGTGCATAGTCCTGCAAAATCTCATCGGTAAAATAAGCGTAACTAAAGCGCCCGCCACCACCCGCAACACCTTGCTCACGACGACCGTTTTCTTCGGCAATCACTTGCAACGACAATCTGACCAATGGCCTCACATCAGCGGCAAGCAATCCGTCACTTCGGGCAACCAATATGACCTCATATTCACCTGCGAGTGATGCCACTACCTGAGTAACCCTGCGATCAAGTTGCCGGGTATAGCGCTCAACTTTCTCCAACAATGCTACTTTATCCGCATCTTTAAGGCTCGCTATCGGATCCTCAGGTAAATACAGGTGAGTTCTCTGATCTACATTGTTGTGCTTCGCCACCTGTACTGAATGCATGGCACCTTGATTGGCAATAGCCCGTGTTGCCTGAGCCGCCGATACCAGTGCAGGCATACTGATATCATCGGAATAAGCGAATCCGGTTTTTTCTCCACTGATAGCGCGCACTCCAACACCTTGCTCAATGTTGAAGCTACCTGACTTAACGATACCTTCTTCCAGCATCCAACCTTCCGAACGGCTATATTGAAAGTAAAGATCCGCATAATCTATTTTATGCGTGAGTATTTGACCCATCACTCGCTGCAATTCGGCAGCATCAATATCGTATGGCGTCAACAAGCAACGGTCTGCAATTGCAATAAAATCTCTAGGTTCTGTCATACACTCTATGGTCATATATGCTGTCGCTGTTCAATAGATCGCGCACCAGCCGAATAGAGCTGATTCAGTGCACGAAACACTTTGATTTAACAAGATTGTAAAGTTCGATGATTCAACGCAGGCAAATTTGCCCGCAAACTAGTCTGGTAATCCGGATCAATGGTCGCCACCACAGCTCCGGAACCACGTGGCAGACGTTCCATTACCACCCCCCAGGGATCAACAATCATACTATCCCCGTTTGTTTCACGCCCGTTCACATGATATCCGCCCTGTCCAGGCGCAACCACATAGGCCATATTCTCAACCGCACGTGCACGCACCAACACTTCCCAATGCGCTTTCCCGGTAATTGCGGTAAATGCCGCAGGTGCAAGGATAATATCAACATTCTTCATGAGGCGAAACAGCTCTGGAAACCGCAAATCGTAACATATCGATAGACCGATACGGCCAAATGGTGAATCCACAGTCACTACTTTATCCCCGGCTTTAATGGTCTTTTCCTCAGCATAATGTTCATGTCCCAATTGCAACCCGAACAAGTGAATTTTGTCGTAACGTGCAACCTGCTCCCCATTATCCGCATAGACCAAGCAACTGTTATAAATTTTATCCGGATCCGGCGATGCCAATGGCACCGACCCCCCCACCAGCCATATCCCTAAACGTTTTGCCGTATCACTTAAGAATTTCTGGATTTGCCCATCGCCGGGTTGCTCCCGAGCTGCCAATTTATCCGTATCCTTCATCCCCATGATACAAAAATACTCAGGCAACACTATCAGCTTAGCCTGCTGTGAAACTGCATCTTCTATCAGACGCGCCGCCTCCTCCAGATTTGCGGTTACGCTTGGACCCGAAGCCATTTGAATTGCGGCCACACGAAACCCTTGGTGTTTCCCATTTTCCTTCATAGATCGTTATCAGTCATGCTCTCTTGTGTGGTAAATCGCTTTGATTATTTGAATCCGCAGCAATCAACAAAGTATCGGTAGATTGCTATTGGGCTCTCGTTTTTATCAAGCACCTTTTCTTTTTTTGTTAATTATTCCATATAAAATCATGGATTCATATTATTATGCAAAATTCTAACATTTACTCTAATAATAACGTTCTATTTTGATTTTGTTTAACCTGGTATCAGCAGATCCTCAACTGGTTTATAACGAAGAAATCGTTTGATAATGGACACTCCCGATTACTCTCCAGATGCAGCGCTGACAGCGGCATTACCATTCAGTCGCTATGCACAACGTCTGTTAGAAAGCGAACCCGCACGCAAGGATGCTCTGCTGAAAGCGCTTCAATCTCCTCTCCGAAAAGTCGAGATGGAGGCACTCCTCGTCTCTCACGCCAAACATATCACGGATGAGAAAACTTTACACGGGGTACTGCGCAATTTGCGCAAACAAGTCATGCTTCATCTATTTGTTCGCGACATCAATGGGCAAGCAGATTTATACGAAGTCATGTCGTGCATGACCGAACTTGCCGAAGTCACGATCAATTTCGCGCTTCAACACCATGAAAGCTGGCTGACACAGCCTGATCGCTTTGGCTTACCGCGAGGTGAGAATAGCCATAACATTCAGCATCTATTGGTCGTCGCCATGGGCAAGCTGGGGGGGGGCGAACTCAACGTATCGTCCGATGTTGATTTAATCTTCGTCTATCCTGAAGAGGGTGAAACCGATGGCACAAAATCCATTTCAAACCATGAATTCTTCGCCCGTCTCGGACGTAAATTGATTGCCAGTCTTAATGATTTTACTGTAGACGGTTATGTATTCCGGGTCGACATGCGCTTGCGCCCACATGGTGAGAACAGTCCGTTAGCCATCAGTTTCCCAATGCTGGAGGAATATTTCATCAAGCAGGGAAGAGAATGGGAGCGTCACGCCTGGATCAAAAGCCGGGTAATCGCAAATCAATCCGGCACAGAAACCAAATCCGCTCTCATGGAAAAAATAGTCAGGCCTTTTGTGTTCCGGAAATATCTGGATTTTAATGCGTATCAATCAATGCGCAACCTACATGCGCAATTACGCAAGGAAGTCGAGCGCCGTGAAATGCACGACAATATCAAACTCGGTCCTGGCGGCATTCGTGAAATAGAATTTATCACACAGGTTTTTCAACTAATTCGCGGCGGTCGCGATGTCGATCTGTGTATTCGGCCGACACTTGGCGCTCTGCAACGTCTGAAAAATAAGCAACAATTGCCGGAACAAGCTATCACAGAACTGATCGATGCCTATCACTTCCTGCGCAAACTGGAACACCGCCTGCAATATCTGGACGATCAGCAAACGCAAACATTGCCCTTGAACCCGGGCGACCAGCAATTGATTGCGAGCGCCATGGGTTTCGAGTGCTATGTCGACTTTATGCATCAACTGGATATTCATCGTAGAGACGTAACGCGTCACTTTGAGCTCATTTTTGCCGCCCCCAAGAAATCACGCACGCACGACACACTGGCTTATCTGTGGCAGACTAAAACACAGAATGTTTCACAAACCGAAGCTGCCGCATCACAATTGAGCACGATGGGATTCACCGAGCCGGAAAAAATATCCGAGCGGCTCCGGCTGTTTTATCAAAGCACTTTCTATCAGCGATTGCCTGAATCCAGCCGACAGCAAATCAATACCCTGGTTCCTCTGTTAATTGAAGCGGTGGCCAAACGCCCACCGGTTGAAACCACACTGGAGCGCATGTTGCAGCTACTTGAAAAGATCAGCGAGCAAACATCTTATCTGGCGCTGTTATTAGAACATCCCCACACCCTGCAACGGGTCGCAAAACTGGTTAGTATCAGCCAGTGGGCCAGCGACTATCTGGGGCGGCACCCCATATTATTGGATGAAATATTGCGTCACGATGCGCCGCACCCGGCTCCTGATTGGATAGCCCTCAACCACGAGCTGAACTACCAATTAAACCACGCCAACAATCCCAAAAATGACGTGATCGAATGGAGAATGGATGTGTTACGACATTTTCAGCATGCGCAGGTATTTCGGTTATTAGTCACCGACCTAGAAGGCTCTCTGCTGCTTGAAGCGCTCAGCGATCACCTGACTGCGCTGGCTGATTTGATCTTGAAAAGTGTATTGAATCTCGCCTGGTCTGGCTTGAAAAAGCGCCACCGGGAACAACCGGCCTTTGCCATTATCGGCTATGGCAAACTGGGCGGAAAAGAACTCGGCTATGTCTCGGACCTCGACTTGGTCTTTCTGTACCAAGACGACCATCCCGATGCTGCAGAGATCTACACCAAGCTGGGACAAGGTATCAATACCTGGCTCACCCGCCACACATCGGCCGGATTACTATACGAAACCGACTTGCGGCTACGCCCGAATGGCGAAACCAGTTTGCTGGTCAGCTCGATGGAAGCTTTCGCGCAATATCAGCATGAACAAGCTTGGGTATGGGAACATCAGGCATTAACACGGGCGCGTTTCGTGACGGGCGACCCGCACGCCGGGGAAGTTTTTGAAAACACCCGCAAGGAGATTTTGTGCAAACCACGCGATGTGGTCAAACTGAAACAAGATATTCTGAAAATGCGCGAAAAAATGCTGGACGTTCATCCCAATCCAACCGTCTTGTTTGACATCAAGCATGACCGTGGCGGCATCATCGACGTTGAATTCATGGTGCAATATTTGGTCTTAGGCTATGCTTGCCAATATCCGCAACTCACTGGCAATATCGGCAACATCGCATTATTAAAACTAGCGGGAGAACTTGGACTGATTTCTGTCAATACGGCTGAGAAAGTACGCTCAGCGTACCGCGAATTCCGCCGCATCCAGCATCGCCAGCGATTAAATGGCGATGCAGATATAACAACGCGCACGCCCAGCGATGGAAAAACGCAAAAATTTACTCGGATCGACGACAATCATTTAAAAGATGATCGTAATGCCGTATTGATCCTGTGGGAAGAAGTTTTTGGTGATTGATAAACTGCAGCGAAACAGTACCACCCAACCCACCTGCTGCAGTTTACTGGCAACGCGATTAAGAGAACAAACGCAACCCGGTAAACTACTTTTATTTGACTGCAACTATCTTGCAAAACAGATTCTGGCACGATTCATGCTTATGAATCCTCACACACTGAGTGTGTCCCAATCAACTTAAAGGAGAACAACAAATGCAACACACACAAAAAGGTTTCACATTGATTGAATTAATGATCGTTGTCGCTATTATTGGTATCTTGGCTGCTGTAGCAGTGCCTGCTTATCAAACTTATACTTTAAAAGCTAGATTTAGTGAAGTTGTGTCAGCTGCTGCTCCACTCAAACTAGGCATAGAACTTTGTTTCCAAGAACAAAATTCTTTGACAAATTGCACTAACGGCGCAAATGGTGTACCGCTCGCCATTCCCGCTTCAGGAAATGTGTTATCAGGTGCTGTTGGTGCTAATGGCCCATTAACTGCCCAAATAACCATGACGGCAGCTAACGCAAATGGCTTCGCAGGCACAGAAACATACATACTTACTGGACTTGCTACAGCTCCTGGAACATCTATACAGTGGACAAAATCCGGTACTTGTGTAGGTCTTGGCTACTGTTAATACTAACGATCAATTGAGAAATCAATTGGATTAGACCTGATTGAACTCGTAAGGCGCAATCCCCAAAAGGTATTGCGCTTTTTTCATATCTGTCTCAGCAGATCAAGTTTCCCTAACTACCCAAGCAAATACAATTCCCTACCGAGAATCACTGACTAACTGTCAATTCGAGCATTATAAGAAAAGAAGGCTCAACTACAAATCGACAAAGATTTCTCACTCCATTCGGAATAACCCATGCGGTACCCAATACTCACTTATGCTTCCCGTACGAAACAGAATAATTGGCGTCTGATTGGAACAGGACGCGGAATACACTGGGATACCTCGACGAAGACATCAGTGCTGAAGGATTACTGACAGGCAAACTATCGGGTGAAAGCTAAACATCCTACAAAAAAGGCTGAAAAACCGATCATCCCGCTCTGTAAAAATCGTAATTCGTTGTTGACTCGCTTGCGGCTCTGGATACTGCAAATGTTACATCAATCAGAATGCGCCCATTTACGTCACATTCGATCTAATCGGTTACTTGATACATACCGTCCGCACTTGATGAATATCCGTCACGCCCTGCAAAACCTTTTCGATACCATCCTGCTTCAGCGTGCGCATCCCTTCGCTTAGTGCTGTCACCAGCATTTCCGCCACACGCGCGCGCTCCTGAACGTTTTTTTTCAACGCATCGCTGGCCGTCATCAATTCATGCAATCCCACCCGGCCGGAAAAACCAGTGTTGTTACAATGATCGCAACCGACCGGTTTATGCAGCGTAATCTGGCCGTTTTCATCACCGTAGCGTTCGATCCATTGCTGACGTATTTCTTGCATAGCTGACTCGGGATCGGCTTTAAAATGATTGATATTTCTGAGTTCTTCACAGTATTCTTTTACCAGCGCATTGATCTCATCCTCGCCGGCGACATACGATTCCTTGCATTTGCACAAACGCTTGGTCAGCCGCTGCGCCAGAACGCCTAACAATGCATCAGAAAAGTTAAATGGATCCATTCCCATATCGAGCAAACGAATCACCGATTCAGGCGCACTGTTGGTATGCAGCGTGGCTAAAACCAAATGCCCTGTGAGTGAAGCTTCAATGCCGATGCTGGTCGTTTCCTTGTCGCGCATCTCGCCCACCATGATGATGTCGGGATCCGCACGCAGAAACGAACGCATGATCACCGGAAAAGTCAGACCTGCTTTGACGTTAATCTGTACCTGCCGCAGTCCCTTTTGGGTAATCTCGACCGGGTCTTCTGCAGTCCAGATTTTGGTTTCATCGCGATTAAGATATTTTAGAATCGAATGCAGAGTGGTAGTTTTACCTGACCCCGTGGGTCCACACACAAAAAATAACCCATAAGGCTTACTGATAATTTTTTCTAATTCATCCAGGTTACGCTCGGTAAATCCCATTTTTCCCAGCGGAATCGGCTCTCCGGCGGCCAGAATACGCATCACGACATCTTCCATACCGCCCGCCGAAGGAATGGTCGCAACCCGCAATTCAATATCCAGTGGCGCAAACTTTCTGAATTTAATCTTACCATCCTGCGGTCTGCGCTTCTCCGAAATATCCAGATCGCACATGATCTTGATCCGCGTCACTAGCGGATTGCGATAGCTGGCTGGAATTTCGATATAGGGCATCAACGAACCATCCTTGCGGAAGCGGATTTTGGTTTTTGCCTTGCCAGGAAAAGGTTCGATATGAATATCTGACACCCCCATCTTATAGGCATCGATGATAATTTTATTCACCAGCTTGACCAATTCATTGTCCGATGCCGCTGAAGATTCCTCCATCTCGTTGGAGCCTTCTTCAAGATGCTCGTCACTAAGATTAAACAGCATTTCATTAATATCGCCAGTATCGACCTCGTCCTGACTCTTGCCATAAAACTGCTCTACCGTCGCCGTGAATTCGCGCTTGGTGGTCACTGCATAAATAATCTTGTGCTTGGGGAAAATCGTGTTCGCAATACGCTGCGATTTGACCTGCTCCGGATCCAGCGTTAAAACCACCAAGCCTTCTCTGATTTCATCAATTGGCAGCAAGGCATTACTTTCAACATAATCTTTTTTAATATTCTTGAGTAAATCCATTGGCTTGATTCGATCAGCTCTAAAAGGCTCGTATTTGGCCCCGAAGAACAAAGCCAGCGCCTTACCGATGAGCGGCAAACCAATCTGAAATTCATCCACCAGCACATCTTCCAAATCACAACCTTTTTTACGTGCCGAACGAGTTGCAAGATCAAGCTCCGCAGATGAGATCAGGGCATCAAGAATCAGATAATCATATTTAGATTTAATCAACTGTTTCGGTTGTTGCCGCTGATTAAATGCAACTGCCAGTGTTTGACAAACCTCCGTTACGCCCTTTACTGTCGCCGCAGGGAAAAGCTCATTACTGTGGTTGTTAATAACCTGCACCACGCCGAACAGCTCTTGATTATTCGGGTTCAAAATTGGCACCACCAACATTTGTTTGGTTCGATAACCAGTACGCTTGTCGACATCATTGGAAAAAGTAAGCGATGCACTAATCTTTTTTAGCTCGGATTTGTTGTAAACATCCTCAATATTGATGATTTGCTTCTGCGTACCTGCAAAACCAACAATACTCTTTTCCGTTACCGGCATTTGCAAATCCTGAAACGAATCAAGTCCTGTTTTAACACGTGATACAAAACAGGACTTGTCTGTGCTCAATGAATAAATCGTCAGTCGATCCGCATTAAATAATGCACAGATATCCTTACTGACTTCCGCCATGATTTCGTCTAAATTATTGGCAGCATTTATCTTGCTGATAACTTGCTGGAAATTCACAGTTGCACTTGCCCCCCCTGAGATATTAGAAGCATCTTTTGGCTTATGAGGCGTTAGTACCGTTGCATTCATGGCATCACATCCTAAAATTCAAGTAATAGATTGTTCTCAAGTTGGCGAGGATGATAATTTCCAATACATTCATTGATTTGTTGCATCGTAATTTCAGCTTCGCCTGGTTTCAAGTGCGTGATAAATATCTCTGCTGTTCGTTCTAGTTTTTTCAGATCTTCCGCCAGCAAGCTTGGACAATAGTGCCGAGATCTTTGTGCGATGTCTCGCTTCTGATTACAGAAAGCAGATTCAATAATTAAATATTTCAGATTCTCAATTTTATTAACGGCCATCCATAGCGCATCATTAGTTGTAGTGTCACCGGTAAACACGAGGCTGGCTTGTCCGGAATCGAGCTGATAGCCCACAGCTGGGATAGTATGATTCGCAGGTATCGGCGTTATTTTGCGTTGCTTGAGGCAAATTGTTTGATCCAGTGCCAAAGCCTCATAGCGCATATAAGGTGTTACGACATCGGGAATTTTTGTAAAATCCGGCCAGAGATACCAATTAAACAAGTGCTTTTGTAATATCTCCAGTGTCGCTGGTATGGCATGAATGGTTATCGGCTTGGCGCGCATGGAACCGACCGTATCCACCAGAAAAGGAATAAAAGCCACATGATCCAGGTGTGCGTGTGTCACTAAGATATGATCAATCTTGACCATTTGCTCGATGGTCAAATTTCCCACACCGGTTCCTGCATCAATCAGCACATCATCGTCCAATAGCATGGCCGTGGTCTGCGCACCGCTTCCTATTCCTCCGCTACATCCCAACACCCTGAGCTTCATACATTGGCCTCAGAAAGACATCATCTAACCAACAATACGGGAAGACTTGATAGCTGCATCACTTTGTTAGTCACCGACCCCAACAGCATACCTTGTATGCTGCCTTTACCACGCGGTCCCATGACAATCTGGTGGTATTGCTTTTCGATCGCAAAACGAACAATCATTTGAGCCGGATCCCCGACAGTGATGTGATGTTGATAGGAAATTCCCGCTTGATCGAGTAAATCGCGTGCAGATTGCAGGCTTTTTAATCCCTCTTCCTGATGATATTGCTTGATATCCACCTGATTAATAAATAATGAAACATTGCCATCCAGAGGATATTGCACGTTCAATAGATGCAATTCCGGTTTCTCCTTATACCAATCCAGTAATTGAATAAACACATTAACTGTTTTATTGGAATTATCAGAGCCATCAACAGGTAGCAGGATTTTTAGCATGATCAATCTCTTTATTTTTAATCCTAGAAATTATTATTTGGATTTTTTCTCATCAACCAGATCAATGACAGGACCAATCTTCACCGGATGCCGGGCAGCCAGCGTTTTACCCAGCATAATCACCAGCAAAGCCATTGCCGCCGGAGCAATCCAATGTAAATATTTTGCCTGGGTGCTGACCCAATCTTTGGTAACCACATCGGTAACCGCCATATCACCCGCGATCCATCCCAACAACCCGGCACCGATCACAATCGTTATCGGATAACGATCCATGACTTTCATCACCAATTGACTGCCCCATACGATAATCGGCACACTGATGACCAAGCCAAAAATTACCAGACCCATACTATCTTTGGCTGCGCCCGCGATAGCAATCACATTGTCGAGACTCATTACGGCATCGGCCACAATGATCGTTTTAATCGCGCCTAATAAAGTTGTACTGGCACCAACTTCGTGCATTCCTACGGGTTCGGGTTCCGGCTGCAGTAGCTTGATACCGATCCAAAGCAATAAAACCGCGCCAACGATCTTCAGGTAAGGGATGGCAAGCAAACTTAATGCAAAAAAGATCAGCACAACGCGTAATCCAATGGCGCCCACAACGCCCCACATAATGCCTAGCTTGCGCTGATGTTCCGGCAGACGTCTGCAGGCAAGCGCGATGACAACCGCGTTGTCGCCCCCAAGTACGATATCAATCGCGATGATTTGCATAACAGCAATCCAGAATTGCGGACTATCAAAAGCCATTTAAACCTTCCCGATTAAAATTCAAATCAGAATCACAAGAAACTTAATTGCTATTTTTCTCTACCTTATCTTGAACACCAATAAACTTCAGCAGCTCGTCTTTTTTCTGCAAAGTATCGTTATAACCTAACTCAATTAAATGCCGGCAGAAAGGCACTTCAAATAACACATAACTCAATAAAGTCGATCCATTAGGCCCCATGGCACCAATAGCACGATATAGAGAACGCATGATCCATGGCAGAGTAAAAGCATATTTCTGCGCAATCACGTTGATGCCTTCGCTGGGTGCAATCATCATCGCCTCAACCGGGCGCAGTGAAATATTTTTTTCTTTAAACACTTCATGCGGGATCAATTTCAGCGTTTCGTTAATGCGCAGCAAACGCTCCAGATCAACATCCAGGCTATCGACAAAAATACTGTTCAATGCATGTCCCGCGATCTGGGCAAAAGGTGGATAACTTGAAGTACTAGTACGTTTGGGCTCACTTGTTACTGGTTTACGCACACCAATAATCAGCACTTTGTCAGCACCCAGATGAAGCGCCGGACTGATCGGTGCCATCTGACGCATAGAACCATCACCAAAAAATTCACGATTTAATTTTACCGCTGGAAAAATGAACGGTATTGATGAAGAAGCCATTAAATGCTCAACTCCGATTTCAACCGGGACACCCAACCGCTGCGCCCTTTTCCAAGGCCTGACCTCTCTTGCTGCTTGATAAAAAGTAACCGACTGTCCCGAGGTATAACCCCATGCGGTCAATCCTAAGGCATGCAACGAACCGGAACGAATACAATGTTGAATGGCGCGAAAGGAAAAGCGGCTGCTTAACAATGCTTCCAAAGGAGCGTTATCCAGCAAGGAAACTGGATTATGCTGACCGTACTCACTCGATACTAGCGACAACATACACCGCAAAGTGTTATGCATCACGCCGACCAGATCCGATCGATAAATCTGATTTACATGAAAGTTTGACCAGACATCCTCTAACTGCGCTACACCTTCAGCAAAATTGTTGGAGGCAACGGCGATGCTGGCAGCATTAATGGCACCCGCTGATGTTCCACAAATAACAGGAAACGGATTGCGCGACTTATCCGGCAACATCTCTGCAATAGCGCGCAATACGCCCACTTGATAGGCAGCACGCGCGCCTCCTCCGGTCAGCACAAGCCCGACCTTTGGTACGACTAGGTCTTTCTTTTTTTCATGCACGGACAGCAGATACTAACTTCACTCTTTCCAACGCATCCCGCAAGGTCTCCTCGGGTAAGTTATTAAGTGAACTGGATAAAATTTTAGCCGCCTGGCAAGCCGACTCCGGCAATACTGTACTGTCCAATTTGGCTACAAACATGGCTGCGGCCCCTGTGGCATCCAGCAGACATTGACGCTCATTCATTAAAATCTCCATCTCTTCCCGTAACATGGAAACTTCCCGTCCCTTCAGTATAGTATTGGGCATATATTATTCCTTAAAACATTGATACAGTATGCAACCTATGCAATCTTTCAAGCAATATATCAGAACCATAATTCATTTAAGCTTTAAACTCTGTGCGGTTTATCACGCTATTCTTTCAATTTCATGATTCATTAATCAGAAACCATTATTCGCTCACATTATGAACAATCATTTAGCTGCTGAACTATACCCCGAAATCGAGCCTCATCGCCAAGGAAAACTATCCTTAGACGAAATTCATACCATGTATTGGGAAGAATCCGGAAATCCTGCCGGAATTCCTGTAATATTCCTGCACGGCGGCCCCGGCGCCGGATCAACCCCGGCGCACCGGCGTTTTTTTGATCCGGACTATTATCGCATTGTCATTTATGATCAAAGAGGTGCAGGCCGCTCGACCCCACTCGGTGAAATTCGAGAAAATACAACTCCACACCTGATTAACGACCTAGAATTACTCAGACGACATCTGGAAATTGATCGATGGCTGGTATTTGGAGGCTCTTGGGGCAGCACGTTGGCAATTGCCTACGGCGAATCACATCCTGAACGTTGCCTGGGTTTTATTCTGCGGGGAATTTTTCTCTGCCGCACACAGGAAATTGACTGGTTTCTTTACGGGCTACGCAATTTATTTCCCGAAGCTTGGCATGTTTTAGTCGCACCGCTCTCAACGGAAGAACGCAACAATATTCTCGCGGCTTATTATCAGCGCTTGATGAACCCCGATCCAGCCGTACATTTGCCTGCCGCGCGTACTTGGAGCACCTACGAAGGCTCCTGCTCCACACTGTTGCCGAATCCAGCCACGATCCGTTATTTTGCCAGTGATACCGTCGCGCTGGGCTTAGCACGTATGGAAGCGCACTACTTTAGCCACAACATTTTCCTACCGGAAAACGCTTTGCTGAGAAACGTGCACAAACTCCACAACATTCCCGCCACCATTGTACAAGGACGCTATGATGCAGTCTGCCCGATCGTTAGTGCCGATGACCTGCATCAGGCCTGGCCACAAGCTGAATACATCATTATTGATGACGCCGGTCATTCGGCTTGGGAACCCGGTATACAATCGGCGCTGGTCAAAACCACCGATCGGTTTAGAACTATCATCAAATAGCTTACTAATTAGCTCACCGGAAAAGCTGTATATCGGTTAGAGATTTAAAGATGCAAGCCACATTCGGTCTTAGGTTTTCCAGCCCAACGCCCACAGCGACCATTACCTTTCACAGTGCAATGCGTACAGCCTATCGAGGAATATCCCTCTGCCACAAGTGGGTGGAAAGGTAA
>NZ_JALHQJ010000072.1 GCF_022842015.1 Nitrosomonas sp.
CGTAATTGGCGTATCTTCCATTCGAGCGGAATATTCAAGGCGTTTATGGTGTTTTTCCCGATAATGCCATCTGTATTGAGGCCATGTTGTTCCTGAAAGGCTTTGATGGCGGTAACCAGTTCACTATCGTAGTATTGGCTCTCACTGGGAGTCAGGTTGAATTCAGATAGGCCATCAGCCGCGTATGCTTGCGTCATACGCTGACGGACCAAAGGAATACTGGGGTAAGTATCACCGGGCCGGATAGACGGTGAACTGGGAACACGAACCCATTCGATGGAATCTCTGAGTAGTCCTTGATAGTGCACGAGGGTCTGTTTGAGCAATTGATAATTCAGCGTTTGCGGAGACAATTTCTGCAGTGACTGCTCCAAATAACCGGCGTGTATGGCTTCTTGTAAGAATGCAACAACATCAAAATTGGCTTTCGGGATATGCCAATCCCGGTCGGCTGCGGTCGCGGAAAAACGACCGCGTGATAAATCTTTTGCTAGTCTGAATACTGCGTGTGTCGTGCGAATCTCCAGCTCAGTTGCTGCTGCTGGAGAATTTTCTGAATGCTGTAACAGTTGTATCAATTGTTGTAATTGATAATCCTGGCTGTCCAATCCCTCGGTTTCAGCGCTGGCGATGAAGGTCAAGGCTATATTGAGCTGAGGTGATTCTGATGCTCCCGAAATCCATATCGGTTGATAATTCCGGGCAGCATAAAATCGTTGTAAATCGGCTATCCCAGTTTTGCTTAGTCCCGTGACAGGAATAGATAGCTGCCGCTCAATTTCCTTTGCATCAATGAGTAGGGCGATTGCATTGGTGGCATTCAATATGAAGAAAAGATAACAAAGAAACCGGAATGTCAGAAAAAAGGTTTTGAGTTGGTAGCGTATCACGCAGATTTCCTTTGTTGAGCCAGTGTATTAAGAGATTCCAGGATTTTAACATCAATGATATGCACTGAAATACTTGCTTGAGAGGGAGAATTACCTCGCTTTTGTCGATTTTCATTGTTATTTCAGACCAAAGAACCAATGTTTCGGTTGGCAGTGCTGATTGACGCCGATAATGCTCAGGCAGCCATCTCATTGATGATCATTTTCGCTTGCTCCAATATCAATTCAGTCGCCAGCAACTGAATGTCGGGCGGATAGCCGAATTGCGCTAGCGCCTTTTTGACAATCTGGCCTTCACACTTTCCTTGATGGTCCAGTCTATCGAGGCGTTTTGCCGCACGTGCTGGCCAGTACGATGGTTAGTTCACGCAACTGGTTATTTTGCATCAACTCACGGGCACTGGTGTTACTGGCGACAGCGGTGTAAAAAGCGTACTCAAATTTGGTTAAGTCAAGTTGAATCGGCCCAACTATTCCGGACATTTTTTAGTTTGAGTTAAGTCGCATCAGCTGACCCCTCCAATTCGTTCCAGTGCATCGAGTACCAAATCGGTATGCCATGAACAGCTGACGCGCCAGCAAACAATACATCGCGCAAAACATCCGTGATAAAAGACACATAAACAAATCCCGTCCACGTCGCGACAAAGGTGATGTCCGCCACCCATAGCTGATTGGGGCGCGTCGCTACGAATTGCCGATTAACTTTGTCTGTTGGTCGGTCAAGCATGTTATCCGCAATCGTTGTCCAACATTTTTTACCGCGCCTGATGCCTTGTATTCCCAGTTTCTTCATCAACCGTTCGACTGTACAGCGCGCAGCGCGAATTCCTTTGCGCAACAGTTGCCGCCATATTTTGTTAGCACCATAGACTTTGAAGTTGTTTTCCGATACACGTCGTATATCGCTTTCAAGCTCTTTATCTCGTTTGATGCGATCGAGTAGTCGGTCAGGGCCTCGTTCTCGTACTTTATGCTCGTAGTAGCTCGAAGTGGCAATCTGAATTTGCTTGCAGATTGCCTCGATCCATACTGCTCTTTATCTCGATCGACAAATACCACCATCACTTCAGTCGGCGGTCGAGCCTCCTTGCGCAAAATAAGCGGATGCCTTTCGTAATATCTCATTGGCACGCTTTAATTCTCGATTCTCACGCTCTAAAGTTGATAACCCGCCTTGGATACCCTGATCTGTTTCTGGCTGGCGTATCTAGGTACGCAGCGTTTCCGGTGCTATCGATTCTATAGCTGTCTACTGAGACGCGCACTCCCCTTGGTGCTCATGCACCAGCAGGACAGCACGTTTCCGAACCTCCGGTGAATATCTCATTTGTTTTATCATTACTCTATCCTCTCAAGAAATAGAATCTCCGGCAATCCCGGGGCGATTCAATTTTGGTAGCAAACTTGTAAAAGTTTACATGGAGAATCCTGTT
Source organism: Nitrosomonas sp. (assembly GCF_022842015.1). Lineage (GTDB taxonomy): Bacteria > Pseudomonadota > Gammaproteobacteria > Burkholderiales > Nitrosomonadaceae > Nitrosomonas. The sequence goes on from NZ_JALHQJ010000072.1 coordinate 2,327, forward strand.
TAGATGCTTTAGTGTCGTTTGTGGTAGTGGGGATTCATCTCATTAATCCTAATTTTATTCTTCTAAAGGGCGGAGGCTAAGTTTGACAGCCGTTCCAGCCTTCAGTACACTGAATTCAAAAGTAAAACTCACTTGGTATTTGTTTTTTCTTAACCCCCAGAATAAAGCGAGAAAGGCATATTTCATGGATATTAGAGCAATTCCTGTAGGTGCCAATGTGCCCAACAATGTCAATGTCATCATCGAAGTTCCAACTGGTGGTGAACCTGTTAAATATGAATTTGATAAACCATCCGGAGCGTTATTCGTAGACCGCATTTTGCATACGCCAATGCGGTATCCGGCTAATTACGGCTTTATTCCGCATACTTTGTGTGATGATGGTGATCCATTCGATGCCCTTGTTATTGCCCGTTCCCCGTTCCTCGCCGGATGCGTGGTGCGTGCGCGGCCAATTGCGCTACTTCATCTTGAAGACGAACATGGTGGCGACGAGAAGCTTATCTGCGTGCCAGATACCAAGACTTTTCCTTATTACGCCCATGTGCGCGAGCGAGCTGATCTGCCTGACATCGTGTTTCAGCAGATAGAACATTTTTTTACGCATTATAAAGACCTTGAACCTGAAAAGTGGGTACGTGTAGGTCGCTGGGGCGATGCGGCCGAAGCGCGTGACATGGTGATGCGAGCAATTGAGATGGCGAAGGCTGCGGATTGAGCGACAGTTTTTTGGAGTAGGGCAATGATAGAAAGAGACTGGATCTTACAGTTGAGACAATTCGATAAAGCGGAATGGAAACTAGCTTCGTTTAGCATTTAGATTAGGCTGATTAGCATTTTGATACCCAAACCATAAAGCAATACAACAAAAATTGTTCTTAGAATGGCGGTCTTAGTCGAATGCGTGAGTCTTGCGCCGAGTGGCGCCGTTAACATGCTGGCAGATACCAGCCAGATTAATGCGGGTAAATAGATATAACCTAAACTGTCGTTAGGAAGTGTTTCTGACTGCATCAATCCATTTGCGACATAGCCGATGGTGCCTGCAAGTGCAATGGGAAAGCCAATGGCGGCTGCGGTACCGATGGCGCGTTGAAGTTTAATTTTGCATAAAGTAAGAAATGGCACTGACAATAACCCGCCACCAATAGCTACCAAGCTGGAAAGTGCGCCGATAACCGCACCAGCGAGCAAAAGACCGATTCTTCCAGGTAATTGAAACATCGGGCTGGGGCGAAACTGTAGCAAGATTTGTGTGGCAGCATAAAAGATAAAAATGACGAAAATGATGCTTAATAGCTGTCCCGTCATTGATCCTGCTAGAGTGGCACCGCCGAGTGTGCCGAGAAAAATCCCGGGTGTGACATTTTTCACAATCGGCCAATCCACTGCGCCATGCTGATGGTGTGTACGTAAGCTGGCAATTGATGTGAAGATGATGGTAGCCATTGTGGTGCCGAGTGCCATATGGATGATACGGTCAGCGGGAAAATCTTGGGCAGTGAACACAGTAATTAACACGGGCACGATAATAAGTCCACCACCGATACCGAGCAAACCAGCAAAGAATCCCACAAATGCGCCGGTCAGAAGGTAAATTAGCCACCAGTCCATGCTTGGCCTCGATTAGAAGTATCCAATACAATCATAGTATATCCAGGATGAATTGCCATTCTGCTGGGTCAACCGGAGTGATTGATAAACGATTGCCAGTTTGCAGCACTCGCATTCGATATAGTTTCGAATATTGCCTAAGTTCCCTGATCGGGATGAGGCGGGTTCTTTGTACTAGAGTAAGTTCAACATTAAACCAGCGTGGATTGTTTAACGATGCCTTAGGATCAAAATATTTGCTATCTGGATTGAATTGCGTGGCATCCGGATAGGCGGGTTTGCTGACAGTTGCGATACCCATGATGCCGGGATCTTTGCAACAGGAATGGTAGAAAAAGACTGGATCGCCGATATTCATCTGATTGCGCATAAAATTGCGTGACTGATAATTGCGTACACCTTCCCATGCTACGGTCTGTTTGGGTAATGCTGCAAAATCGTCAATACTAAATTCATAAGGCTCTGATTTCATTAACCAGTAACGCATTTTTGGTGGATTCTAACTATTTTTTCAAAAATACTGCACGGTAGTGTCTGGTTTCTGTAATATGCCAGAGTTTCAATCTATTCATTTTAACTATTTTAGCCATGATTAATCACTCACTTTCTGATATTTCGGTTGCTGCTTGGGTGCAGGGAGGGCCGATTGTATTAAATAATTTAGTTGGCTCAGTGGTGCTGATTGAGGTTTTTCAGGTAAATTGCCCCGGATGTTTTATTTATTCATTGCCTAGAGCTATCGATCTGCATACACGCTATCATCAACACGGATTGGTTGTGATCGGTTTGGCGACGGCATTTGAGGATTATGACAAAAATACGTTCGAGAACTTGCAGAAATTGATTACAACCGGAGAAGTGATCGGTGAAACTCTCAAAGCTCTGAATCAATATGGCATATTATCAGAAGGTAGGTTGCCATGGAAAATTCCTTTTGCAGTGGGCATGGATCGCGTTGTAGCGGAAACTGAACCTGTAACTGATAAGCGAGTGCTAAGCTATACTGCTGAATTTCTTCCTGATTTTGGAAATCTTGGCGATGAACAGAAAAGATCGGTGCTGCAGCAAGTGAGGCAGTATTTGGAGCAGAAATCGATGAAAGCTGAAACTTTCGAGCGCTTTGCACTGCAAGGCACGCCATCGTGTATTTTGTTCGACCGCAAGGGTCAATTAAAAGATGTTTCATTTGGCCAGGTTGATTATAAGCAAGCAATGGTTGAGCACTGTATTAAAGAAAAATAATTGTTCCTGATTTTGCCTGTTGTTGATTTTTGAAGAGTGCGATTGGGGAATATAAAAAGGATTACGTTAATAAATGCTCTTCAAGCCAAACTTCAAATGCATGATGGTCATTTAAATCATATTGCCAACACTGAAATCCAAGTGTTTTCCCAGCCGTGATGTTTTGCGGCTGATCATCGATATAAATAGTCAACGCCGGATTAAGTCGGTAAGTATTGATGGCGTATTGATAGATTTCAAGCTCTGGTTTTAGTGCACCAATTTCGAATGATAATGCTTTGTGATCAAAACAGGAAAATTCAGGATAGGCGGTGAAAATCCAAGGGCAGTGGATCGCGCTGATATTGGAAAGCAAAATCAGCGAATAGTTATTTCTGGCAAGTTTATGAACACATTGCCACATTGGTTCATTGACAGTAAAGATTTGCCGCCAAGCATGATAAAACTGTTCTGCTGAAGCGTCGCTTGCTAGAGTTTTCAACGCCCATTCAGCAAAACTTTTTGGATCAATTAATCCAATTTCTAATGCATCTTTCTTTTTCAATACTTTTCGGATGCGTTCTTGAGGATTCTCGATATTTATTGGTATTAGTTTTGTTAGTGATGATTCAAAATCAAAATCAAGTAAGACGCGTCCAATATCAAACAAACAAGAATGTTTTTGAAGAAAATGAGGTTCTTCTTGCTTGCAACATTGAGAGGTTGTGTTAAGTGTCATAAAACTAAAAGGACGAGAAATGTTCCGAAAATATTTCTCGTCCTGAAATAGCTCCCCACATATGCCGTTAGACCATCATCTTGAACCATAAGGTCCAAGGCGGTTGTTTCATGGACACATCAGGCACATCCATTAATGGCGTACACAACAGTATCACTAAAATCCACAACCATTTTCTAAAAATGGTTCAAAGAATATAAGTCTTAACGAACACCGCAGGGATTAACCTTCATTTCTCATTGTTATTGCTTCATCAACTTTCTTTTTTAATGTAATAATTCTACGCTTAAATTCATCCATGTCAAAACCTGTGACGTTTCTCAACATTAACAATTCATGTGTAATTCTTAGCGCTGCAATAAGCGCGATGCGATCAGCATCGATTATTTTTCCTTCTGCTTTGATATCTCGCGCCTTATTATCCAAGTAAGTTGCGGCGAGTTGAAGCTCTTCACATTCCTTGTCAGTGCATGCGATGCTAAATTCACGACCGATAATACTAATGTTTAACGTGGTGTTATTCATTTTTAGGAATATTCAACAAAAGTGCCTCAAGTCGATCTGCTGCCACATGTATTTTCTCATTTAATTTCTCGCATTGATTATGAGAATCTGCCAATTCTTTCTGCAATATTTTATTTTCTACGCGGGTATCCTGATACATACGTAAAAGTAAAGAAACTTTTTCTTCTAAAGATTCCAGTTCTGTTTCCATAGGGCGCAAATTTTTGAACTATCAAAAGGTTATTACGTAACCAAATCTAAAATTCTACTATCGTGCCCTAGTTTTCGACTAAACTACAATCGATAATTATTCTTATTTTTGTAAGTATAAATCTCTATACTAATTATAATTTACGGTGAGTGCCATCACAAAATGGCGCATTACCGGTTTTCTTGCAGGTACATAACCAAGCTGTTTTATTTTCGCTGGCTGAAAATTTTTTTGGTGTGAATTCAGTGTTTTTATGCGACCCATCACAAAAAGGCTGAGATTTACTCTGACCGCAACTGCACCAGTAATAATCTTTTCCCGATTCAAGTTGAACTTCAATCGGTGAAAAGGATAATCCTGAATTTGAAGATTGATTCATTTTTATTGAACGATGTGCAAATTTAATTTAATTATTTATCATTAGCATGGCTTAACATTTTAAGATCCATACTGAAGAGTATTTTATAACTATATATTCTAAATGTCATTTTATAGAATAATTAACAGGCTTTGTAGGGATTACGGATGCTCAAGTAATATCTTTAATATTATTGTAAAAATTATTCCTTATACAAATAACCGTAAAGCACTAGGGCTACCTGCAATAATATGATTATTTTTCATTAAAGTTTGTATTTCCAGTAGTTGCTGTTTGCTTTTTTGAATTCCGCTTTCACTTAGTGGAACTCGATTGTCATCAACCATGATTCCACCCAGTGTGTTGGAGAAAATCTTGGCCAAATGCGTCATTTGATCAAATATCCTTTCTCCATGGGCAACTCTTGGTACGTCCAGCAGAAAGGTTACACCATGCGTTGTTAATGATTTGATGTTTTCGGGTAGGAATGGAGAGGACTCATAATTATTTAATGTAAATAGAATATTATTGCTCTCGTCGCGATATTTGAATAGTCCATCTGTTTCGAGTCTGAATCCGGAGGCTTCCGCTAGCGCTCGAATCTTAGTGCCGACAAATGCGCCGTCATCTTTGCTAATGATATTTATACCTATCATAACATCGACTTCAGCGCAAAACTTATCGAGCATAACAGCCTTCTCATGCGCACTAACAATATCCGGACACTCTGCTGAGGAGTTCACTTGTGATGCGAAATCGAGAACCAAATCCCTGAATTTTGATAAATTGACTTCACTGATAGGGCCGGACCTGTCGGCAAGTTGCAAGCAGCCTTTTAAATGGCAGTAACCGTCGCTATCCACATTGGATTCAGTGGAGATTTCTTCCCATGGCTCATTTTTATCTTGCTGGCCCAGCCAATAAACTGGCTTTCCAAAGTCAAATTTTCTTTGTAATAACTTGGCAATATGAGTATTGGCAATAACAGATTCTGATCGGATATTGACAATATAATTGGTATTGCTATCGTAATCCAGTAATGGTGAGGTTGTTGCAGAACTAATAGCAGCGCTTGTTTGAGAGGTATTAAATGGTGGATGTGCAGGTGGTGACATAGTCGATGTTTTGTTTGTTTCAATTGGCGGCAAATCAAATTGATCACCAGTCTGGATCAAAGTGTCAGGCGCAGAATCTGATGACATTTTTTTGTTAAATTTTGGTTCAATACGTTGAAAAGGTTCATCAGAATGATGTGTATCCAAGAGGATATCATCATGTTCATGTTCAAATGCAGCCTGTACTTCCCGACGGTAACGCAGTTGTTGCAGCCAGTTAAAAACAGCAACAGCAACGATAACTATGATACCGATAATGATCAAACTTACCTGCAAGTCACTCATGCTAAGAATCTCCATATTATCTCCTTGCTAATTCTTAAAGTTGCTGTTTGGTACAGCAGATTATGTCAGTTTTTTATACGACTTAAAACAATCATTAGGTTACAGCCTGCTGGCTGTGTTTTTCCATATTAATTGCATCAGCGAGATCGACGGCTACTATTTTTGATACACCTTGTTCCTGCATTGTAACTCCAATTAATCGCTGTGCCATCTCCATGGTTATCTTATTGTGGCTGATAAATAAAAATTGGGTGTGTCTGGCCATATTTTTCACTATTTCACAGAATCGCCTGGTATTGCTGTCATCAAGCGGTGCATCTACCTCATCCAGTAAGCAAAATGGAGCTGGATTTAATCGGAATAATGAAAAAATTAATGCCAGTGCTGTGAGCGCTTTTTCTCCACCGGATAATAAATGTATAGAGCTGTTCTTTTTTCCTGGTGGCTGCGCCATCAACTGTAGGCCTGCATCGAGAATTGTGTTATCACAAAATTCTAGCCTAGCTTTCCCGCCTGCAAATATGACTGGGAAAATATCGTCCAGATAATTATTTATCAAAATAAAGGTTTCTTGTAGGCGTTTTTGAGTTTCGTGATCTATCTGCAGAATGGCATTGTCTAAAGTGGCGATGGCTGTATTGATGTCATGTAACTGTATCAGTAAATTGGATTCTCGTGCGCGAGCAATTTTAAGTTCTTCTAATGCCGCAAGATTGACAGGGCCAAGCTCTGCAATTTTTGTATTGAGCTGATTAATCTCAGATTCTAATGCTGTCGTATTTTTTTTGTTAATGAGTGGTAACAGAAATTCCATTTCAATATCTGCATCATTGATCAGTGCATCAAATTGGTTCATTGCAATTGCGGCAGCTTGTTCTTTGAGCTGTAACTTATTCATGGTTTCTCGCAATGAATAAGATACTTGTTCTGATGTCATGCGGGTATTTTCTATTTCCCGTAAATTTCTTGCGATATTACTAACTTCTTGACGTACCTGTAATGCAGTTTGTTCGACTAATTTGCGTTGTGCTTGGGCGTCTTGTAGCAGAGAGTTGACTCGACTTGTGCCGAATTCTTCCTTTTCCTTGAGCAGATTGGCATGACTCTCCGTAAATTTCTGAAGATCTTCATCAATAGTTTGGATGTGAGTTTCAATTTCAATTATTTTATTTTGGCAAGTTTTTTCATGAAAGGCAGTTTCTTGTATTATTTGTGCGGATTTCAGTATCTTATTGCGTAAATTCACAAGCGCATGGTCGGTAGCTTCCCAGGCGGATTGAGCTTGTTTTGCATCATTCTTGAGTTTCTCGATTTGTATCAAATTATTTTCAAATCTTGTTTTCGCAGATTCTTGTAGTGAAATCTCATGAGCCAGTGTTTGCCTGATTTCAGTCAATTCGGAATTAATTTGCTCATGGCGATGAATCGTGCGTTCATTAGCTTGGGTGAGTTTAACAACTTCAAGCTGTAGTTTGTGCCACTGTTCTTGTAGTTGTTTGCTATTTTCGTTAACGGAATGGATGGTACTCACCAGTTCTGCACACTGGTGTTCTGCTTTTGATAATAAGACGCGTTGCTTCTGAAGAAATGATTCATGTTGATCAATTTCTGTTTGTATTTGTATCAGTTCTTGCTGTCTAGACAATACGCCATGCAAATCTGAATCAGGTGCATAAAAGGTTAAGCTATTACGGGTAATGATATGTCCTTGACGAGTTACAATTATTTGATCTGGTTTCAAAGCCGCCCGTTTGATAAGACCTTCTTTGACGTCTTCTATGACATAAACCGGATATAGCCAATTCTCTAAAACATATTTGATTTCAGGTTGATCAACTGTGAGAAAAACAAGCAGTTTTTTACAGTTTATTAGGCTATTTGTTGCTGATGGTGATACTGCGTCCGGTAAAATGGATGGATTCTTGTCAAAAATTGTCCATTTTAAATTCGGTGCGTCATCAATCCAATTTAAAACATTATCCAATTGCTCGGATTCAATGCTGTTGAGTCGTTCGCGTAATACTGCTTCCAGAGCATTTTCCCATTCTGGTGAGATATTTATTTTCTGCCATAAACGGGGTAATAGATCCAGTTGATGCTGGCTGAGCCAGGTATTGAGATCCTGATTATTATTAAGTCTTTTCTGTAAGTTGTTTAGTGCGGTAAAACGAGCAGTGGCCTGAGATAATTTATGTTGCAGTTTTTGAATTTTGTTAGTAATTTTTTCTTTATTTTTGGTTGCCTCAGACAGGTGATTTTCTAAACTTTGACACTTCAGATTTCCATCTTCTAGAGCTCGTTTGATTTGCTCAGCTTCTGATTGTAATTCAATCAGAATGGATGGTTCAATCGAGATTAATTCATTTTGTTCATGTGATAAGCGCGCAAGTCGAGTTTCTAGCTGTTGAATGTTTTTTTTGGCATGTGCAAGATGATTTTCTTCAAGCTGATTTGTTTGTTCAAGGATTAAAAGGTTGTGTCGGTATTCGTTTAATTTTTTCTGACGGCTGAAGAGCTCAGTTTCAATAGCTGGAAGTTTATTATTTTCCTCGTCATGAGCAAGAATGCCGCAGTGGCTGGATAATTCAGCATTTGCTTTTTCCTGCTGCCAGTGTCGAAGATTTTCTAATTTTGTTTCTTTTGATTGATGGCTTTTTTGAAGTTGAGCTTCTATTTGTTGAATTTGCTGCGTTAAGCGATCTTGTGTGCTTATTAAATAGGTTATCTCTTGTTGCAGGCGTCCTATTTCAGCATCGGAAGAATATAATTTCCCTTGTATTTGGAGCAGTTGTTCATTGACGACCTGTTCCTTTTTACGAACGATCTCATAATCTTTTTCTGCACTATGTTGAGCTGAAAGTGTGGCTTCCAATTTTGTTTCAAGTTTCAGAATTTCTTTTCTTGCAGCATCACGTTGGTGCATGGCATCTGCTCGACGCTGTAACCACAGCAAGGATTGTGATTTATGCATTGCATCCTGTAACAATTGATACCGTGTAGCAATGTTTGCCTGTGTTTCCAAATGTTGCAATTGGGCTTCTAATTCCTGGTGGAGATCTTCTAAGCGTATTAGGTTTTTTCGAGTTTCAATCAGACGCAACGAAGTATCGTGCCTTCTTTCTCGATACTGAGAAATTCCGGCAGCTTCTTCTAGAAAACTTTTTAATTCCAGCGGCTTTGCTTCAATGACTCGTGAAATCATTCCTTGTTCGATGATGGCATATCCATGACTGCCCACACCGGTGCCCAAAAAAAGATCAGAAATGTCACGTCGTCGAACTTGGAGGTTGTTAATGAAATAACTTGAAACGCCATTCCGCTGGAGCACACGTTTAATTGCAATTTCGGTATAATTGGCCCATTGGCCGGTTATTTTGTTTAAGTGATTTTCAAATACAATTTCAACACTGGCGCGTCCAATAGCTTTTCGATTCTTCGACCCGGAAAATATAACATCTTGCATCGAGTCTCCCCGTAGAGCCGAAGCTTTTGATTCCCCCAAAACCCATCGTACCGCATCTATGACGTTTGATTTTCCACAGCCATTCGGGCCGACAATACCCACAAGATCGTGGGAAACTGGGATGGTAGTTGGTTCTACAAAGGACTTGAAACCGGCTAGCTTGATATAGGCAAGGCGCAATTTTTTTGTTTATGAGATAAGACGGTTATAATAGGAAAGGCGCATTACGCAGCTAATATTGTAACCGAATTAATTTAGATATGAGTATGAAGAATGGCTAGTAAACCTGAGAAAACCCTTGAAGCATTTCCAAATCCATTTATTAATCGGGATTATCACATTCATATGGAAATTCCTGAATTTACTTGTTTGTGCCCCAAAACAGGGCAGCCAGATTTTGCGACTCTGATTTTGGATTATATTCCGGATAAAAAATGCATTGAACTTAAAAGTTTAAAATTGTATATCTGGTCATACCGGGATGATGGAGTGTTTCATGAAGCTGTGACAAATATGATTCTTGATGATCTCGTTGCAGTTTTGAGACCGAGGTATATTAGACTAATAGCGCGTTTTTATGTGCGTGGCGGTATTTTCACGAACATTGTCGTTGATCATCGTAAAAAAGGATGGAAATCTAAGGCTATGATTCTAATGCCAGAATTATCTGGACAGTTAAACACTCGAGAATGATTATTAATTGTCAACATGAAGGTGTGTTGATAATCATATGATTTGTAAGTGTAAATTAACTTTTTCAGCATATCAATATGAAGAAAACAGTTTGCAAAGAGCAAATTTTTATATATCCTGTCATACAACATGGATTTATAAAAAAATATATAGATGATTTTAAAAAGAAATATTTTTTCTGCTATATTATTTCTGCTGTTTTTAGCTACGCCTTCTTTCATATCGTTTAATGCATTTGCAGATCGATTACTGCACGACAAAGCTCAATATCACTCAAATTTGTGGGAACGCGTTCGTAGCGGATTTGCACTGGCACTTCCTCCGAATAATAAGGCAATTCGCAAAATTGCAGCTTCGTATATACAGAACCCCCAAGCATTTAATCGCATTGTTACAAATGGTGAGCGTTATTTATTTTATATAATGGAGGAGGTTGAGCGCCGCGGCATGCCGATGGAAATAGCATTGTTGCCGATAATAGAAAGCGCTTATGATCCTTTGCTTAAATCAAATAAACAAGCTGCAGGTTTGTGGCAATTTATACCTGAAACTGGACGAATTATGGGTTTGGAGCAAACTGTTTGGCATGATGATCGACGTGACATCGTGGCGTCAACACAGGCGGCTCTTGATTACCTTCAATATCTTTATCAAAGATTCGATAACTGGAAATTGGCATTAGCGGCTTATAATTTGGGGGAGGGTGCGGTAAGTAAAATTTTAGCAAAGCACATACACAAAGGAAGGTCCATTAATTTTTATGACGTGAATTTGCCAAGCGAAGTAAAGCATTATATTTACAAGATATTAGCAATGAAGGATATTGTTGTTAATGCTAAAAAATATGGCTTGCAGCTCCGATCGGTACCGAATCGACCGTATTTTGATACGGTCAAAATCCATGATCACATCGATATTCCGCTTGTTGCACGCCTTGCTAATATTTCAGAAGTCGAATTCACCGCATTGAATCCAGCTTATAACCGTTACGTTATAAAAGTGAGTGATCAACCTCGTACTTTGTTGGTACCGAAAGAAAAGAAAGAAGTATTTGTTAGGAATTTAGAAACTTACCATGATCCTCGTATTTCGTGGCAATTCTACCGGGTCAAGAAAGGGGAAAAAATTAGCGAGATTGCTACCCGGCATGAGACTACTGTAAAGCAGTTACAAGTAATTAATGGGATTGCCAGAAATAAAAATCTTACGCTAGGGCAAAAAATATTAGTGCCTCAAATTGTGGCGGAGAATCGAGTGAATAATTCTTCATTGAAGAAGCGGGCACAACGTGATCAATCGCTTGTTTATGTTGTGAGAAGAGGGGATACCTTGTATGAACTTGCAAAGCGTTATCGCACAACAGTTGATCAGATTAAACGCTGGAATAATAGCGATGAGAATTTGTCCATAGGGCAGAAACTGGTTATGCTAAAAGGATAGTGTTTGTGGTATAGCGCAAGCTTTATTTAAGAAATTTGTAATATTTCTTATTCGATATTTTTAAGAAATTCAATAGCCCAACTAACGCCAAATCCTGTAATCTCGCTGTTAATGGCGCCCAAGCCATGTTTGTGACTGCTTGCGGATAAATCCATGTGCAGCCATGGTGTGTTGTCTATGAATCGTCTTAAAAAGCACGCTGCAAGAATATGGTCAAAATCTCCGTCTAATTCGCATTGTTTGATATCTGCGATATCGCTTTCAAGACTCTCTTCATAATCTGAATCCATAGGAAAAACGCAAACACGCTCTCCACTTCTCATCCCTGCGATGACTGCTTTCTGGCATAAATTATCTCGATTGCTGAAAATCCCACTGTATCGAGATCCTATCGCTGTTTTCATGCTCCCTGTTAAGGTAGCAAAATCAATAATCAGATCAGGATTTTGTTGACACGCTAAAGTCAAAGTATCTGCCAATACCATTCGACCTTCTGCGTCAGTGTGTACGATTTCAATCGACAATCCGTTTAATGCTGAAATAATATCGTTTTGCTTATACGCACGCGGACCGATATGGTTTTGTGCAATGGCAAGCCAACAATCAATTGTGACGGGTATTTCTGCTCGTGTGGCTGCAAGCAAAATGCCTAATGCGACGGCGGAACCATTCATATCCTCGTGCATACTTTGCATATGGCGAGCTAGTTTTATATTGTGACCACCGGTATCGAAGCAAATACCTTTGCCGACAATAGCAATGTTTTTATTTTTGGAACTAGGCCTACAATTATGTTGTAAATGCACAATAGCGGCATCTTCTGTTTCGCTACCTTGCGCCACTGCGACGAAAGCACCGGCTCCCATTTCTTTTAATTTGTTAAAATCAAATTCTTGGTACTTCCATCCTTCATTTTCAGCCAGCTTCTTAATTTGCTGTCGATAAGTCTTTGGAATTAATTCGTTTGCAGGAAGGGCAGTGAGTCCTCTTGCTAATAGATTCCCTTCCGCTAATGCACGTTGCAAGGAAAAGTTATTGGCATCGTGGTGGCCATATAGAAACATCTTAGCCAG
>NZ_JALHQJ010000073.1 GCF_022842015.1 Nitrosomonas sp.
ATTAATTCGTTTGCAGGAAGGGCAGTGAGTCCTCTTGCTAATAGATTCCCTTCCGCTAATGCACGTTGCAAGGAAAAGTTATTGGCATCGTGGTGGCCATATAGAAACATCTTAGCCAGCGGTCTCCGAATTGGTTTGTTTTTGCGTACCGGTAGTACAGCGCCATTGATCCAAACTGTGTAAACAGCCAGTTCAGCAAAGTTTCTTTTTTGTTGCAACGTGCCATAAACAGCAATATGTATTTCAGCTGGATTTTCTAAAAGCAGCAACTTTATTGTCTTGCGTAAACTGGTTTGTTGCTCGAAAATAGATTTGCTAGTATCAAGCATAACCCAAGCACATAATTCACCATTCGGGAGATTTGCGCACACAGGCGTTTCGTCAAGATCTGTTAATTGCATATTTCGACGCAATAATAGTTTGTCCAGAGACTCTTCACCGGGAATACTGTATTTCTTGGGTAATTTGTCTAGCTTGGGAAGTACTACGAGAATGTGAGGTGTTTTAATTGATTGATCAATAGGTGATGTATTCTGGAAAAGAGATGCCAGCATTGAGAGCTTTCCTGTCAAATATTATTTTTTGTGTAACGATATCGAGAGTCATTGCAAAAAGAGTGATTGCAGATAATGCTGCTATTATATACGTGTTATGTACGCTGTGGCTGGGATAGCCCGTTGCGGATGGATTAAAAAAATCTGAATAGGGAGTTTCAAATAAGAATGCGTCAATATCTCGAATTAATGCAACATGTTATTGATCATGGTTTTCGAAAATCAGATCGAACGGGCATTGGTACATTATCAGTTTTTGGTCATCAAATGCGTTTTGATCTAAATAATGGTTTCCCATTAATAACAACCAAGAAGTGTCATTTAAAGTCAATTGTTCACGAATTGCTATGGTTTATTCAGGGCGATACCAATATACGCTATCTACATGAACACGGTGTTTCTATTTGGGATGAGTGGGCTGATGTAAATGGTGACTTGGGACCTATTTACGGTCATCAATGGCGTTCCTGGACACGCGCAGATGGACGCCAAATTGATCAGCTTCAACAAGTAATCGAACAGATTGGAAATACACCTGATTCACGGCGTATGCTGGTTTCCTCATGGAATGTAGGTGAATTGCACGAAATGCGATTGCCTCCGTGCCATGCCCTTTTTCAATTCTATGTGGCAGATAATCGACTGTCGTGTCAGCTTTATCAGCGAAGCGCGGATATTTTCCTGGGGGTGCCATTTAATATTGCTTCGTACGCATTACTAACAATGATGATTGCGCAAGTTTGTCATCTCGAGCTAGGAGATTTCGTCCATACGTTAGGCGATGCACATATTTATCTAAATCATTTGGAACAAGCGCGTGAACAGTTGTCGCGTGAGCCACGACCATTACCCGTTATGAGGTTAAATCCGGAGATACAAAAAATCTATGATTTTGAATTTGAGGATTTTGTTTTGGAGAACTATGATCCCCATCCCGCAATAAAAGCGCCTGTAGCCGTATGATTTCAACGCGTCTGTCTATCTTGGTTGCCATGGCTAAGAATCGAGTCATTGGCAAGAGTAATCAGTTACCCTGGCATTTGCCGGCTGATCTCAAGCATTTTAAGCTTCTGACGATGGGGCAAACCATTGTCATGGGAAGAAAAACTTATGAATCAATTGGTCGCCCATTACCTGGGCGAGAAAATATTATTATTACTCGACAATTGGGTTATGAAGTACCCGGAGCGACTGTAGTGAATTCTCTTCAAGATGCCTTATTGATATGCGAAGAAAGCAGCGCATTCAATCGTGAAAGCTTTATTATCGGTGGTGAGAAACTATACCGACAAACGCTTGATATTTGTCAGAGAATGTATGTCACTGAAATACAGAGTAATTTTGAGGGTGATGTATTCTTTCCGGAATTTGATCGCAGTGATTGGGAAGAAATACAGCGGCATAAGCATATTTCCAAGAATGGTGCGCATATCGAGTATCATTTCGTCATTCTCGATCGTAAATAAATTAGGACCCAGAAAGCTGACAGGGTGCATCATCGATTCTTATAGAAACTAAACGTATAAATGCGAATGGTGAAATGGACATCAAATGCCATCTCACCATTTATGAAGATTTTCGTCGTACGTGTGAATAGCTGTAATCGCTTAAATTACTTTCACATCAGGTAAAGGAAATCCATTGAAATTACTTGCGTATGCGGTGGTGTAAGCACCCGCATTCGGTATATAAATGAAATCTCCTTCCTGTATATCGTTTGGCAGCATCAATTCATGCATCAGAATATCGACTGAATCACAAGTTGGGCCTGCAATTGACCATGGAATGTTATTTCCTTTTCGGTCTGTTAGGATTTCATAGCGTAAGCCTTCAGTCATTTCTATGACGCCGCCAAACATGCCTGCATCCCAGTACATCCAGCGTTTTCCGTTACGCGATGCAGTACCCACGACGCGACATACAAAATAAGCCGAATCAGAGACTAAATAACGGCCTGGTTCTGCCATAACACGGATGCTTTCGGGTAAATCCGCAATGGCTTCATTAATGACTTCAGCGATGATTTCGATTGAAGGAATCGGTTTAACATGCCGAACTGGATAACCTCCACCGACATTCAGCAATCGAGGGTTCAAGCCGACGCGTCGCATTTCTGCAAAGACTTTTTTCGCCCTTTCGATACCAACGCGCCAATTTTGCGGGTTACGGCATTGAGAGCCGACATGAAAGGTAACACCAGCCAAATCTGCTTTGAGTCTCACAGCCTCTTGAATGATTTCATTAATATCGGCAAGGTGTGTGCCAAATTTCCCAGCCAATGGCCAGTCGCTACCAATATTCGGTGTATCGATACGCAAGTACATTTTAGCATCTGGCTTGATACTAACTATTTTTCGCAACTCCTCAACGCTATCGAGCACATACCATTCAACTCCTTTGATAGCAGCATATTCTATGTAAGCTCTTGATTTCATAGGATTGCTGTAAAATATTTCAGCAGCCGATACGCCTAATTTGAGAAGCAGATCAAGTTCGGCAATAGAAGCGATTTCAAATCCAACGCCTTCCTCAATTAGAGTTTTGAGTACACGTTCATCTGGATTTGCTTTGACAGCATAATGCGGGTGAACTCGGGGCATGGCAGCGATGAAACGTCGAGACTTATGTCGGATAATGTCGCTGTCCACCAGTAAAAAAGGCCGTTGATATCCTTTTTTCAAGGCATCTTGAACGTGTTCAAAATTTAGACTAACTTCAGGGTGGGTGTCGAATAGAACTTCAGATTGATCGTATTTCTGAAGTGAGGATGAGAGTTTAGGCATGCGAGTGCTCCTTCTTTAAATAACGCTACGTTTCAGGAATATGAACATTGACTAAATCAGCTGGAGCAATAAAGTTCTTTATACTTCTCATGATGACCTCCTCGGCGATAAGTTTACTGATGAATAAAATGCACGCATTATAGTCTGCATTGCAGGCAAATCAAGTATTTTTTTCATATTAAAATATTTTTTAATTGTAAAGGATAAACTATTAGAAACAATGTCTTGTATTAAATAAAATTACTACCGCGTTAGACGGTTGTTTTATAAAAAAGTTTAGATAAACTTTTTGGTTTTCTGATGATTTATCAATGCCATTGTATATTTAAATAACCATCTGTTTTATCACTAAATTTGAAGTGAAAAATATTTTCTCCGCGGCGAATGGTTTTTTGTCGCATAAACGGACTAAAAGGTCCAGCCGCAAAAAATGACTGCTCGATTTTCAATCGCCCGATACGTGGCGAAAACAATTTCAGTACAAATTGCCCCGGACTTACTTCCTTCAAATGTGGAGCGAAGGGCCTGGCTAATGGCTCACCGATGAATATGCCCTGACCCGGCCAAGCAACACTTTTCCAATAAGCCTCAAGCGCAGAAGCACCTAATGTGTACTGAAACATGGCAATCTCGGGAGATGGAAATTTTTGTGAAAAACTACAAGGTTCAACAACAGTTCCATAACTTGCTGTAGCGCCGGCCTCCAACCAGCGCAAACTGCTCATTTGCAGAGAATCAGTCAACCTACCACCTGTCGACGTTAAATGATCTGCTAGAGCACCCGGAAGAAAGTGCAGTGTTTCGAGCATAGGCACTTCTTTCAGGCCAGTAAAATAGAAAAGCACATCTTTGCGTTCAGAAATGTAATCGCTTGCTAGTATTTGCATAGGAAATATGCCGGCTAATTTGTTTGCAGCTTGTGTAAAGCTAGTTGCACGACTGTTGCGTGCTTTATCGGATGTATTCATTAAATAGGCCTGACCTTTAGGAAAGCTATAATCCGAACGTATGCCACGGTCAATCAATGCCTTGATGTGTTCAAAGGAATCTCCGGCTAACATCATTGCAGGACGCAGCTTGTAATCATTATATGGATAAACGCTGGATGAATTGAAATAGGGGCTGGGAGCGGTTGATTCACAGGGCTTGGCGCAGTATTTTTTGTCGAAACCAAAGGCCAGGGCGGATGTTAGCGACATACAACCAACCCGGTACGGAGTAGTCCATGCGACAGCAAATGCCTGCACATGCTCAGGAGTAAGCTGGTCAATAGTTGCTTTTAGTTGCTCGAATTCCTTTGGTGTCATAACACTGCGCTCAGATGAGAAGCGTAGCTTAACGATGTTAGTTTCAGGTATTTGTCGAGCTTGCAGATAGTAATTGCCTATTTGTCGGGATAAGGGATCATTTTCATTAATGATGACAGCGATATCATTGGGTTCCAATCCTGTTCGCGGCAAGGAAATACGATTTTGTGCTTCCACTGGAAAAGCTGTGGAAAGAAAAATGAGTATCAATATAACGAAGAACAGTTGGATCAATGTTAATTAAACTTTCTCGTGTCAGATCAAAGCGCTTCCACGCTGATTAAAAGAATACAACCTTATATTTTCGGCAGCGTCACGCCATGTTGACCTTGATATTTGCCGCCTCGATCTTTGTATGAGGTTTCACAAATTTCATCCGACTCAAAAAATATTACTTGTGCAACACCTTCATTGGCATAGATCTTCGCCGGGAGTGGCGTTGTGTTGGAGAATTCCAATGTGACATAGCCTTCCCACTCCGGTTCAAAAGGGGTGACGTTGACAATGATGCCGCAGCGAGCATAGGTTGATTTACCCAGGCAAATGGTTAATACATTGCGTGGGATACGGAAATATTCGACGGTGCGCGCCAATGCAAAGGAATTGGGTGGAATGATGCATACATCATTTTTGACATCAACAAATGAATTGGAGTCGAAATTCTTCGGATCGACAATCGTTGAGTTGATATTGGTGAATAATTTAAATTCATCCGAACAGCGGATATCGTATCCATAACTTGATGTGCCATAGGAAACAATACGTTGATTATCCTTTTGGCGAATCTGATCGGGTTCAAATGGCTCAATCATGCCGTATTCCAGCGCCATGCGGCGTATCCATTTGTCTGATTTAATCGTCATGTTTTAAGTGTTCCTAGTCATTTTCCATGATGATCTTGGTAAACAATTCCGAATGATCTTCGGCGCATTCGGCAACCTTAACGGCAACTCGCCGTGCAATCAACCGGTAGATTCCGGCTATTTTTCCATCCGGTTCGGCAACGACGCTGGGCTTTCCTGTATCCGTGTGTTCGCGGATTTTAATATCGAGTGGCAAAGCGCCGAGAAATTCCACATTGTAATCCTGACACATTTTCTTACCACCGCCGGTGCCGAAAATCGGTTCGTTGTGTCCGCACTGCGAACAGGTATGCGTGCTCATATTTTCGACAATACCCAAAATTGGGATGCCCACTTTCTCAAACATTTTTAGACCCTTGCGAGCATCCAGTAAGGCGATATCCTGCGGCGTAGTGACAATCACTGCGCCAGTTACCGGTATTTTTTGCGCCAGCGTCAATTGAATGTCGCCAGTACCCGGCGGTAAATCAACAACTAAATAATCCAGGTCTTTCCAGTTGGTGTCGTTCAATAATTGCTGTAAAGCTTGTGTTACCATCGGGCCGCGCCAAACCATCGGAGTCTCGACGTCAATCAGCAAGCCGATCGATATCGCCTGAATCCCGTGCGCCTGCATGGGTTCCATGGTTTTGCCATCAAACGATTCCGGATGCCCGGTTATGCCTAGCATTTGAGGTTGTGACGGCCCATAGATATCTGCATCCAGAATGCCTACGGATGCACCTTCCGCTGCTAATGCCAGTGCCAGATTGACTGCTGTCGCCGACTTTCCGACACCACCCTTGCCGGATGCGACTGCGATGATATTTTTAACGCCGGGAATTAGTTTGACACCGCGTTGCACACCATGCGGAATAATTTTGCTGGTGATCGTTACCTGGATATTTCCAATTCCGAGTATTGCTTGCAAAGCTTCAGTGATCTGACTTTGTACTGTATTTTTAATGCTATTGGCGGGATAACCCAATTCGATGTCAATCGCGACATTGTTTTGATCAATCGCAATCGAATGCAGCGTTTTTGCGGAAATGTAATCCTTGCCCGTGGTTGGATCAATGCACTGCGAAAGAACCTCTAGTATCTGTTGTTCAGAAATAGTCACTACAAAACTCCTTAATACTGTCGGCTGACAGTTAACAATTTAATAAAGGGATGGTAACAAATATCGGGAATGGACACACAGTTTGTTACAATTGGCGTTTATTCAATCTGAGCTGCGAATAGCGAATGAGCAAGCGAAAAATTCTGGTTACTTCTGCACTTCCATACGCCAATGGCAGTATCCATTTAGGTCATCTAGTGGAATATATTCAAACCGATATCTGGGTGCGATTTCAGAAAATGCGCGGACATACGGTTTACTATGTTTGCGCCGATGACACGCATGGTACGCCGATCATGCTGCGCGCAGAAAAAGAAGGCATTACGCCGGAAGCTTTAATCGCGCGCGTTCATTCAGAACATTTGGGAGATTTTAACGGATTTCACATTCAATTTGACAACTATTACAGCACGCACTCAGCGGAAACCCGGCATTTTTCCGAAGACATCTACGCCAAACTAGAAACCGCTGGTTTAATTACTGTGCGCGGTATTGAACAACTCTACGATCCAGTGAAAAATATGTTCCTGCCGGATCGATTTGTCAAAGGCGAATGCCCGAAATGCAGCGCCAAAGACCAATACGGCGATTCGTGCGAAGTATGCGGCGCAGCGTATACACCAACCGAGCTTAAAAATCCTTATTCCGCAGTATCCGGTGCAAAGCCGATCAGCAAATCCTCCGAACATTATTTCTTTAACTTATCCGATTCGCGTTGCGTTGATTTTTTACGACATTGGGCTTGTGAAGGCGATCATTTACAGCCCGAAGCCGCTAATAAAATGCGCGAATGGGTCGGCGAAGCGGGAGAAAACAAGCTTTCCGATTGGGATATTTCGCGCGATGCACCTTATTTCGGTTTTGAAATTCCCGATGCTCCTGGTAAATATTTTTATGTCTGGCTTGATGCGCCAGTCGGTTACATGGGTAGCTTTAAGAATTTATGTGAGCGAGAAAATATTTCTTTTGACGAATTTTGGCAACCACAATCTGATACAGAACTGTATCACTTCATCGGTAAGGATATTTTGTATTTCCATGCTTTATTCTGGCCTGCGATGCTGAAAAATGCCGGATACCGTACGCCGACGAAGATTTTCGCGCATGGTTTTCTGACTGTGAATGGCGAAAAAATGAGCAAGTCGCGCGGCACCTTCATCACTGCGGAAAGTTATTTGAAGCAAGGACTGAATCCCGAATGGTTGCGTTATTACTACGCAGCCAAACTGAATAGCACATTGGAAGACATCGACTTGAATCTGGAAGATTTTGTCGCGCGCGTGAATTCTGATTTGGTTGGCAAGTTTATTAACATTGCCAGTCGTTGCGCGGGTTTTATCAGCAAACGCTTTGCTGGCAGGTTGGTCGATGGTGCGCAATATCATGTTTTGCAAAAGATGGTGAATGAGCGTTTTGCTACCTGGAGGCCAGCCGTCATTGAACAGGCATTTGAAGCGCGTGAATTTTCTGCCGCCATCCGTCAAATCATGAAATTTGCTGACGAAGCTAACGAAATAATTCATGAATTAGCGCCGTGGGAAATCGCCAAAAACCCCGATCGCACTGATGATTTGCAACGCACCTGCAGCCTTGGCATTCAATTGTTTTACTTGCTATCGCGCTATCTGAAGCCGATTCTGCCAGTTACTGTGCAACAAATAGAGGCCTTTCTTAACTGTGCGCCTCTAACCTGGCCGCAACTGAACGACGATCAAACGGTTTCCGATTTATTGCTGCCCGCGGGACATAACATCAATATTTACCAGCATTTGATGACACGCATCGACAGCAAGCAAATCGAGGCGTTAACTGCTGTCAATACCCAGAACTTGGCGCCTGCAACGCAAGATGCACCCGTAAGGCACGCAGAGAAGCAGCAACATGCGATTGTGCCGATCGGCGAGACCATTTCCATCGACGACTTCAGTAAAATTGATTTGCGCATCGCCAAGATTGTCAATGCTGAGCATGTGCCAGGGGCAGAAAAATTGTTGAAGCTTACGCTTGATATCGGCAGCGAACAACGCATGGTTTTTGCTGGTATCAAATCTGCTTACGATCCCGAGCAACTCAAAGGGCGTCTGACCGTGATGGTCGCCAATCTCGCGCCGCGGCAAATGAAATTCGGTTTGTCGGAAGGCATGGTGTTGGCTGCAGGCGGCGGCAACCCGGGAGAATTATTCATTTTGTCCCCCGATTCCGGCGCACAACTGGGCATGCGGGTTAAGTAGTTGCATCGTGTATGGAGCTGATTGCTAAACAAATTCAACAGTTGGAACTTAAATTACTGCAAAGTGATCTGATGGCGCATCCTGGCTTGATCGACGAATTGCTGGCGGAGAATTTTGAAGAAATTGATAGTAACGGAGAAACTCATACCAGGGATGACGTGATTGACTGGTTGTTGCACAAGGATAAACACATTCAATGGGCCTTCAAAGATTTTCGTATTAATGCATTAACTAACGATGTAGTGCTGGCGATTTATTCGTTGCACAAACCGGATCAACCGAGCACCGATTACACAGGATCCATCAGAACTTCAATTTGGCAGTACCAGAAAAACCAATGGAAAATGGTTTTTCACCAAGCATCCCGAAAAAGTTAACTTCTCGAACGACAGGAGCAGTCCGTGGAACTCAACGCAGAGCAGCAATTCAACGACATCCAGAACAATCTCGCAACCGTCAAGAAACGCATTGTCGATGCTTGCAAAAAAGCGGGGCGTGATCCTGCTAGCGTGCGGCTGCTGCCGGTTACCAAAACCGTGCCTGCTGAAAGGCTGCGCATCGCCTACGCCGCAGGTTGCCATGAAATGGGCGAAAATAAAATTCAGGAAGCGCGCGAGAAATCCGAGGTACTGAGCGACTTAAACATCAAATGGGCGGTCATCGGTCACTTGCAAACCAATAAAGCCAAGTATTTGGCCCGCTTTGCTAATGAATTCCAAGCACTCGATAGTCTTAAAGTTGCTGAAGAGCTCGACAAACGGCTGCAAAATGAGGGGCGATCGATTGATGTTTATGTGCAAGTCAACAGTTCCGGCGAGGCCAGCAAATTCGGCCTTCCTCCTGAAGGCGTGCATGACTTCGTTCAACAACTGCCCAGATATTCGTCATTACGTATCAAAGGACTGATGACGTTGGCGGTTTTTTCTTCGGATCATGACAGGGTGCGCGAGTGTTTCGTCAAAATGCGCGAAATCCAAGCCATGCTACGACAGGAAGCACCGGCCGGATTGTCATTTGACGAGCTATCGATGGGCATGTCGGGAGATTATGAATTAGCGATTGAAGAAGGCGCGACCGTAGTACGAGTTGGGCAGGCGATATTCGGCAAGCGACCGCTACCTGATAGTCATTATTGGCCCGGAATGGGGTGACGTGAACAGACTCTAGCAGGCCATTGAAAAACTGACAACTCAGGGTCACACTAAACTTGAAGCACTTCGTTGTCTTAAACGTTATATAGTAAGCGAGGTATATTACGCTCTGAGAAAGAGAAATAATTTAACTCGCAATTTCCCGTGGTCTTGCCGCTGAGATAGGTGCAGGGCGCGCGGAGCAAACTTATTGATGCTGGTTCATCGTGCCAATAAACTGAATTGCTCGCGCAAGCTTTCGATGGTATCGGGCTCGCCGAGAACGCGGAAGTAAGCGCCTTCATTATCTGCACGTTCCTCCAGCACCTGGCAGTTTGTATAGATGGCTCCACGTAGTTCCTGCCCCGACCAAGCAAGAAAAAATTCAGCTTCAATCAGATTCTGCTGGAAAAACTCGACGATCTTCTGGCGCAGTCGCGCGACATCATCGGGGCGACGTGCACTCATTACCATACAATCCGGATATTGTGTCCGCAAGACTGTTTCACATTCGATCTGCGTCGCGGTATCACCAACGTGGTCGATTTTGTTGAATACGCGAATGCGTGGCACGACATTCGCGCCGATTTCCTCAAGCACCTGTTGAGTGACCTCGAGCTGGCGCTCAAACCCAGGATCGCTGGCGTCAATGACGTGGAGCAGCAAGGATGCATCAAGCGCTTCGTCAAGCGTTGACTTGAACGAGGCGACGAGCCCGTGCGGCAGGTTCTTGATGAAACCGACTGTGTCGCTGACCAGTATGCGTGGCACGCTCTCTGGATGGAGTACCCGTACTGTGGTATCCAGCGTGGCGAAGAGTTTATTTGCAACCAGTACCTCGCTTCCCGTAAGCGCCCGCATCAAAGTGGATTTGCCGGCGTTGGTATAGCCGACCAGAGCCACGCTGGCGAGTCCCTGACGTTCTTGTCGTCGTGCACGTTGTATCTTGCGCTCGGCATCCATCGTGACAATCTCTTGTTGTAGTTCGGCGATACGATCGCGGATCTTGCGCCGATCCAATTCGGTGTGCGATTCGCCAGCGCCACGGCCGCCGGTGCCACTGCGTTGCCGTCCTTGCGGCCCTGCAAGCTTTGCCGCTTCGCGTAGACGCGGCGCCAGGTAACCGAGGCGCGCAATTTCCACCTGAGCGCGTGCAGCGCGAGAACGGGCATTGCGGTGAAAAATTTCAAGAATCACCATCGTGCGATCCATTACTTCGCAGCCGACTTCATTTTCGAGGTTACGCGCCTGCGAGGGTGAGATCTCGTGATCGACCAAGAGAGTGCTGATGTCCTGGCTATCAGGGTGAGGAGGTGTTTCCTCGAATTCGGCGGATCCGGTTTCATGGTTAACGAAGCGGCGAATTTCCTCCCGCTTGCCAGCACCCAGGTAAGCTGTCGTGTCGAAGCTATAGCGTTTTTGTACAAATGTGCGGACGACCTTATAACCCAATGTCTTGGCGAGTTCACGCAACTCGGCCAGCGATGCCTCAAACTCGATATCGCTCACACTCGGCAGCTGAACCGCCGCTATGACAGCAATCCTGGGTTTTTCTTTGACTTCTATTGGCATGGGAAAATTGAACTTCCTGGATGATGGGAATCGGAGAGGATTTGAAAAGGCCGCTGATACATTCACTGAACCGATAAGTAATTGCAAGGCGGATAATAAGATCTGGTTTTATGAGACGGCAGCTACCGAAGGGTATCTATAACTCAAATGGCGGGATCTCTGAAACAATAATTCGTAGCTATTCTACCATTAATCATTATTTGTATTAGCTCATATCATTGCGTAACACAAACCAGCTCATCCCATTTCGTAGTGTAGCGAGGACTTCTGTTTCGTTGTCCCATCTTCCATGGTTGCCTGAATCCCTCGGATGCCAGTTTGAGTGTGCTTCTGCCTATGCAGGTATTGATCTGGTCTATGAGATTCATTAAGTCATCCGATTTGGTATTTGTTGATACCCGATTGAAGAGATCGGCTTGCCGATTATTCGCAGATACCAGTTCAGACAACATCACACCAGCTTTCTGATATTTATATCCGCTTATAAGCAGTTTATGGTTTTAGCAGGATAATTGTGCCCGCAGATAAGTGTAGCTTTGCACTTTACGAATAGTTGCGACAAAACCCTTGAACTGTCACTGTAGATTGCTATTGGCACTACCGCAACAACTGTTCAAATGCTTCGAGAGGCACCGGCATGCTAAACAGGTAACCTTGGTAAAGACAGCAACCATGCTTTTCCAGGAAGGCACGTTGTACTTCTGTTTCCACACCCTCTGCAATGACTTCCAAGCCTAGATTACTGGCCATGCCGATGATGGTTTGTACAATCAAAGCGTCAGAGTGCTTTACATTGATGTTGCGGACGAAGCTCTGGTCGATTTTAAGTTGGTCTAATGGCAGTTGCGTCAGGTAGGAAAGCGATGAAAATCCGGTGCCAAAGTCATCCAAAGATAAACGCACGCCGATGGACTTGAGCGCCTGCATTTTGGCAATGGTGCCGGTAATATCATTGAGCACAATGCCCTCTGTGAGTTCCAGTTTGAGGCGATTGGGTTCGATCGCATATTTTTTCAGTATAGTCTTAATTTGACCGACAAAATCAGCCTGATGAAGTTGTCGTGCACTGACATTGACAGCCAACTGCAACTGCTGGGTCTGTGGATGCTTTTCCCAGGTCTTGAGTTGAGCACAGGCCATTTCCAACTCCCATTGACCGATGGGCAAAATCAATCCGGTTTCTTCGGCCAGCAGAATAAAATCTATAGGCAAAATTAGCCCATGCTCTGGATGTTGCCAGCGTATTAGCATCTCGGCACCGACAATTTGATTGCCATGAGTGGTCTGCATTTGGTAATAAAGCCTAAATTGATTTTTCTCCAAAGCAAGGCGCAAATTGGCCTCCAGAGCAGCACGCTCAGTTAACACTGAATGCATCGCCTGATCAAAAAAACACAGAGTATTGCGCCCCAAATGCTTGGCCTGATACATGGCGATATCTACATGTTTCAACAAATCATCTTCTGTCATCGTGTGATCGTAAAACAGGGTAGCACCGATGCTTGATGTGCAGCGATAATCGCGCCCAGCAAGCAGATAGGGTTTATTCAGGGTGACCAGTATATTTTTACCGGCAATCTCAGCATGAACGGCTGCTTCTTCAGGATTCTCGCTCAGATCTTCTAGCATCACCACGAACTCATCTCCCCCTAGCCGACCAACTGTATCTTCTTCGCGCACGCTGCTCAATAGCCGCTGCGCGACCTGCTGCAGCAACAGGTCGCCAATATCATGTCCTAGCGTATCATTCAATGTTTTGAAGTTATCCAAATCAATAAAAAGCAACGCACCTTGTTGCTTCTTGCGAGCACTGGAAGCCAACGCCTGATGCAATCTATCTTTCAGCAGGCGCCGATTAGGTAAATGGGTCAAGGGATCGTAGAATGCCAGCTGTTCGATCTGCTCTGACGCTTCCTTTTGTTGGGTAATGTCGACTAATGAGGCGACATAATGAAATGGCACACCATTGTCCCCTTTCACTGCAGTGATGGTGAGCAAATGTGGAAATACTTCGCCATTTTTGCATTGGTTATAGATTTCACCATGCCAGACTCCTGTGCTAATGAGGCTCTCCCACAAAGCGGCATAAAAGGTTGCATCCTGGCTCCCTGACTTAAGTAGGCGCGGGGTTTGACCAATGGCTTCTTCTGCGCTGTAACCGGTGATCTTGGTGAAAGCTTGGTTTACTTTCAAAATCACACCGCTGGCATCGGTAATGAAAATGCCTTCCTGTGATTCAAAAGCGATAGCGTAAATGCAAAGATCGGCTTGGGTCTTGATGCGTGAAGTGATGTCGGTAAAAGTCAGAACCACACCGTCAATCTTAATATCCAGCGTACAGTAGGGCTGAATGCGTGCCAGCATCCAGGTATCGTCGTTGGTCTGTATCTCACGTTCGTAAGGAATCAGTGAATCAAGCACGTTCTGAGCGGCGACCAGCAGATCATCCCCCTGTCCCTGTATAAAGAGGCTTGATGTCATTTAGCGGTCGGCCTACGTCCGATGCAACCAGGCGGTAGATGCGTATTGCATCGCGAGTGAAACTACGGATTATTAGATGCCGATCCAGAAAGATGATATCGATATTGATGTTATCCAACAGGTTTTTCATGTCGTTCTGCATGCTGGATAGCTGTTTAATTCTTACCTGCAGCTCTGAATTGACCGTGATTAGCTCTTCATTGACCGATTGCAACTCCTCTTTGGAAGTCTCCAATTCTTCATTGGTTGACTGAAGTTCCTCGTTGGTGGATTGCATTTCTTCGTTAGTAGACTTAAGCTCCTCATTAGTAGCCTGCTGCTCCTCGACGGTGGCCTGATAGCTTTCTTTCAGGTGTGCCAAATCACGTTCCAGTTCTTCAATACGTCCCAGTTCGACCTGCTTGGAAGCACGTTTACGCCTCGGCTTCGCGTGTTGTGGGTTGACGATGTCCTGAAAGCTCACCAACAGCAGACTACGACTGCCATCCGGATCAGGAAGTGGCCGGACGCTTAAGTTGACTGTCAAGTAATCTCCATTTGCGTTGACCTGTATTTCCCGGTTTAATGTAGGCTTCCCCTCACTGGCTGCTGCGTGAATGGCGGAACGCAGTTCCATCTCCAGTCCCACACGCGCCATTTCAATAACGTTGAGACTCGCCTGACCCGGCGCCGGACGTAGATATTTACCGGTCTCGCCGTGTACGTAGATCGTGTCACCCCTGATGTCGGTGACCACCGAGGCGGGCGCAAAATATTGCACCAGTGATATGTGCTGTCAAAAATGGAGTCCATGTGTTTAAGCAGCGATTAGATTTGCATAGTATTGCTGCGTAAATTGTGCTGGTGACAAATAGCCCAGCCTTTTTTGTTTTCTCTGCCGGTTATAGAATATTTCTATATATTCGGTAATCTCCTGAATGGCTTGTTGTCGTGTTTTGAATCTTCTATGATGCACCAGCTCGGTTTTAAGTATCCCCCAGAAGCTTTCCATCGGTGCA
>NZ_JALHQJ010000074.1 GCF_022842015.1 Nitrosomonas sp.
CTGGGGCGTCCGCCAAAGAGTACACCTGAAAACAAAGATGAGATCAAACGCCTGAAAGCACAACGCCGGCAGGAATATCGCGAGCGCATTCCAATTGAAGGAAAGTTTGGCCAAGGAAAATATGGTTATCGGCTCAACAATATTCGAGCCAAGCGCGCTGATACGTCCGCCGCATGGATTAATAGCATCTTCCTGGTTATGAATCTGCTCATTTTGGTGCGGGTTTTTATTTGTCTGAGGAATCTTGCTGCCAAAATAGCATTTTGGGTGACAAAAAAGAGCATACCCAGAGAAATTCCGTTTGCGCGTGCCTGCCAATTCATCTCAAACCAGAATTCTTACTTGCCAGCGCATATCTGATCGCTGAATTTCTGAGTAAGCTCTAATTATTATTGAACAATAAGCTATCTTTTCCGCTCGGTTCATCCGGGCGGGTAGACGCTCTCATTAATCTTTCTGACCCATTATATGAGTAGAGTCTTATTTAAAACTAAATGGCTTATTTCGAGTAAATCGAAATATCTTAGGGATCTGATTTACCTTCTTACGCTTACGTTTCCGAACCGCAGGACTTTCATCCCGCAGTCCCTACATCAAAATACCATTTTTTGCCTCAATAGGCTTCGGCAAATCTGTTTCACCTAACATTTCACGAAGGTCAATTTCGATGGTACGACTAAGTGCTGTAATAGGAATATCATTTGGGCCTGCCTGAAAAGGATTTTCGCTGGACTCACCTATTTTATCCATGGTGCGAAAAATCCACGAGACTAACACACTAAAAGGGATAGTAAGCCAAGTAAGATAATGCCCAAGTTTTTCAAATTCTGGAATCATTCCAAAAGGTAGCAGGATGATAAACACCCAAACGAAATATAAGTTAAGCGTGGCAAACTGACGTGGATAGGGAAAGCTCTTAATGCGCTCGCATTTACCTTGATGTTCAAATAAATCAGACAAAATCCTCTGCAATTCTATGTGACGAAAATTATCTATCAAACCTTTATTAAATAAATCTTTCAGATCTTCGGCCTGAACACTGATAATATGCGTGGCTCGATTCTGCTTGCTCAAAATATATTCTTTATCTACTGCGGATAAATAAGCTGTAATATCAGCTTCCAAACTTATCTCATGTTCTGGAACGGTAAAATATTTCTTGTATCCAACATTATAATTTTCATTCATTGTTTCCCACTCACGTGGCTGGCGTAATTGATGACGTAATGCAGTAAGCCATGCAATATGACGATAAATAAGTTTGCAATGCACGGCATTGAGTTCGCTGTCGGGCAAAGATTTCTCGGCATGTTTGTTGGTAATGAATGTTTTCACCATCATCCCCCATGTCCGACTTGAATTTACTATAGCTCCATAAATCATTCGCGCTTCCCACAAACGCTTATAAGTGGCATTATTTTGAAAACCGATAATGAAAGCTACTGCGGTGCCGATAATCGCCATGGGCAACCAGGGCAACGCCAGCCACTGATAATGAAAGGTTTCATAAATAACTGTTGGAACGGTAGCAATGAGGACAAAGATATAAATATCATTCTTTGTCCATAAGATGACCCTTTTAAGACCAAGACTCTTTCTGATATGCATAATTTATATTAATGAATTGTTGCAAAGAAACTCTAATGTTCGTGTGAGGTCTCACTTTTCTTCATCTCTGCGATCAAGTAATAAGCCTTGTTCCAGGCTACCTGAGTATCATTTGGAAATGGCTCCAACAGATTGATTTCCACCCAACCTTCATCAGATGCGCCTGTTCTGATTTCTACAGGGGTAAACTCCCACTCCATTTTTCCATCTTCTCGATGTACTTCCGCCTTAAAAATGTAGGATTTACCTTCTTCCACAATGATGGCCTCTTCTGGCAGAGCTTTTACTAAAGAACTTTCTGTGTAGATTCTTCCATTGATGTACATTCCTGGGATAAGAAGCGGCTCTTTTTGATCAATCTCCGCATGTACATGGACAATCCTAGGATTCTGCTCAAAATTCTTGCCGACTGAAAATATTGTGGCAGTTAAATTCTTACCCGGAACCGATTCCACTGTAAAAGATACTTTTTGGCCTTCTCTTATTTTGTGCACATCTTTTTCGAAAATCATTAGGTCGGCATGAACATGATCAATATTGATGATTCCAAGTATTTCTGCCTGCGCATCTACAAACTGACCTATCTGTACCAATACTTTTTCAATGTTGCCATCAATGGGACTTACTACTGGCACATCTACATAAATGTTTCCATCCTTAATTTTTTCCACATTCATGCTTAATTGCTTCAGTTGTGCTTCAAAGCCTTTCACTTCCCCTTTAATTGCTTGAAAATCAGCTTTTGTCTGCTGATAGGTCTTTCCGGCACCAACTCCTTCATCATAAAGCCTTTTTTGACGATCGAACTCTTTTCGAAGATATTGCATTTGGCTATAGGCTCTTATATAGGCGGTTTGGAGATTTGTGAGATTAGGGTGTGAAAGATAAGCCAATACTTGTCCTTTCTTCACTTTCTCTCCTTCTATCACTTTAATGGACGTTATATTGGCGCCTAAAATAGCTGTAACTACGGCTTGATGTTGTGGAAATACCGCCAGTCTCCCATTAATATCTACCACGCCCGATATAGATCGCGTAGGCATACTATCTACCTTGATACCAAGACTATTAAACTTTGAAGTTGATAGATGCACCGTACCCAATCCTACTTCTTCATGTTCCTCATGAGCATGTTCATTGTGAGAATTACTTTTTGAGGGCTCTTGATGATTGCTTTTGCCAAAATCATTGGTATCATCTGATTTGCCGCTACAGCCGTTAAATAAAGATACTGCCGACATCAAAACAAGTAGATATGGGATGTAAATTCTCATGTTAATTTATTCTTTAACCATTTGAAATTAATTATAAATTCGATGTTTTTAAGAAATACTCCAGCTGATAACGACTACCTAAATAATTACCAAAGGCATCCCAGGAGTCCACTTCAATTCGTATCGCCTCCCTCATGTTTTGCAAAAACGTTACATAATCTATAGCACCTTCCTTATAGGCAAAAACTGCTCCGGTTTGTTGTTCCCTAGCCATAGGAAGCGCCGTATCTCGGTAGTATTGCCACGAATTTAGCCACTTTAAGTACTGCTCACGGATATTTTTATAAGCAGCTTTCAGCTCCAGTTGGGTTTGTTGAAGATTTTGAGCAGCAATTGAATGTTCAATTTTAGCCGACTGTGTTCTGCCCAGTTCTGGACCAAAAAACAAAGGTATCTGAACACCCACCATAAACTGATGAAACCCCGGCTGACCAAGAAGCTCTTGCTTGCCGTACTGCAAATTCAACTTGGGATAGAACTGCGTATATCGCTCGTTGATGACAGCCTCTGCCACGTTCACCTGTTGCTTGGAAACAGTGAGTACCGGGTGATTGTCTAAAGAATCTGCAACTAATTTTAATGGACTGTCTAACTGGTTCGGGGGTATATCCGGCACAGTAAACAGCGTATCGCTGACAAACCATAAATTCAATCGCTGCAACGAGCTCAAATAATCGCGATATGCCTGTTCTTTTTGAATTTGCACCTGGTTACCCTGATTCGCGGTAGCCAGATATTCAAGCCTGGACGTCGCTTCTACTTCTAGCCTCAATTTGGCAGCTCTTTCAATATCCGCAAAAATAGAGCTCAGTCGTTGAAATACCTGATAATTGTTTTTAGCTGCATATGCTGTTGCCCAAGCCCGGCTCACTTCCAGCTCTACTTCAATTACAGACAGATTAAACGCGGTTTCAGCCAGTATTACTCGTTCATTCTGTAACTTCAGCTTAGGAAGAATACCAAGCACATCGATTTGATCCTGTTTAATACCCAGTTTTGTATAGATGCCATTTGAACCATTGCCAACCTCTTCTCCTCCGGTGTAGATCGTTGTGGTACCGAGGTTCCAGGCGGTTTTCTTCAAGGCATCTTGGCTTTCTATTGCCAATCTGGCAGATTGTATTCTTGGATAATTCTCTACTGCCCGTTCTCTAGCTTGCTCCAAAGTAATTGTTGGCAGGTTATCTATTTGATGTGATTGCGCTTTCACTGTAGAGGCGGCACTAAGTAGAATACCCGTCAGCCCGCCACATACAATTAATACAAGCAATGCATTTGTGTTTGTGTTTGTATTGGAACGCTTAAGATTTTTCTTGTTATTACTTCGATTTTCCACCAGAGTGTAAAGTATAGGAAGCATCACAAGGGTAAGTAGAGTGGCTGTAAGCATACCGCCAATGACTACAGTAGCCAGTGGCCGCTGTACTTCAGCTCCGGCTGTTTCTGAAATTGCCATGGGCAAGAATCCTAAAATATCGGTTGACGCTGTAAGGAAAATAGGTCTGATTCTTTCTTTGGTTCCAGTAATGATGCGCTCCTTGATACTAGTTATGCCTTCTTCTTTTAGCGTGTCGAATCGATGAATTAATACAAGCCCATTCAATACAGCGACTCCAAACAGCACAATGAAACCAATTCCTGCTGAAATACTAAAAGGCATGTCCCGTAGCCAAAGAGCGAATACGCCACCTATGGCTGCTAAAGGAATCGCAGCATAGATCATGATTGATTTGGAAACTGACTTCAGGGCAAAATACAGCAACACAAAAATTATCAGCAGTACAATTGGTACCACAATGGTTAGCCGGCTCTTGGCTCTTTGCAAGTTTTCAAACTCGCCGCCGTATGCAATGTAATAGCCAGGTGGCAAGTCTAATTCCGCACCCAGTTTTTGCTGAATATCCAGAACTACAGATTCCACATCGCGCCCTCTGGTGTTCACGCCGACATAAGTTCTTCGAAATGTATCGTCACGGGATATTTGCATCGGCCCCGGTGCATAATTAATATCGGCCACTTCTTTGAGTGGAACCTGTGTGCCGTCAGGTAAATCGATAAACAAGGCACGCAAATCTTCAATACTTTTCTGGTATGCTTCATCAAAGCGTATAACCATTTCGAAGCGTTTTTCTCCTTCAAAAATCACTCCGGTCACACCACCGGCAAATGCAGAACTTACATATTCGTTCAACTGTTCAATATTCACCCCGTACTGGGCTATTTTTTTACGGTTATAGCGAACAGTAATTTGAGGTAGTCCAGAAATTCTTTCTGCGTTAACATCTCCCACGCCCGGTATGGTCTGGATGATTTGACTCATCTCTTCTGCTTTTTGCGCCAGCACATCAAGATCTTCACCGTATAACTTTACGGCTACATCTTCCCTAACACCTGTTAAAAGTTCATTAAAACGTAATTCCACCGGCTGGCTGAAAACCAGATTAACACCTACCAATTCACTATCAAGCTTGTCTTTTATTTTTTCAACAAGCGCTTCTTTTGTTGTTGCAGAAGTCCATTTATCTCTGTCTTTTTCCAGAATAATGAACATATCAGCTATGTCCATCGGCATAGGATCAGTAGGAATTTCTGCTACACCAATCCGAGCAACGGCGGTTTTTATTTCAGGAAAATTAGCCAATAAAATATTTTCAATTTTAATTGAAATATCAATTGCCTCCTCAAGCCCGCTACCGGGCCTGATAAGTGCTTGCATGGCAATATCGCCTTCATCTAGCTGGGGTATAAACTCGCCACCCATTCTGGAGAAAGTAAAAATGGCAGCACCTAGCAACATAATAGACAAAATCAGGATAGTTGCTTTGAACCGCAATGCGCTTTCAAGTAATGGCAAGTAGATGCGATGAATGCCACTAAATATTTTGTTTCCGCTTTGTTCTAACCATCGCTCAAACCTTCCGAACCTATTCTTTCTATTTTTCACCGGCTTTAAAAGCAAGGCAGACATCATGGGAACATAAGTCAGGCAGAGGATAATGGCTCCTAGCATGGCAAAACTAAATGTATAGGCCATAGGTTGAAACATTTTTCCTTCTACTCCAGTAAGGAACAGAATGGGCGTAAACACAAGCAGTATAATAATTTGTCCGAAAAATGCGGTATTCATCATAGTACTACTGGCTTCATAGGAAGCCTTGTCCATGACATCCTGATCGAACTCGACTATCCCTGCTTTAATACGTTTTTGAATTTCAAATACGGTACCTTCAATTATGATCACTGCTCCATCAACGATGATCCCAAAATCAATAGCCCCCAAGCTCATCAGATTCGCCGATATGTCGAATTGCTTCATCAGGATAAAAGCAAAAAGTAAAGATAGAGGAATAGTAGTGGCTGTGATTATGCCTCCCCTTAAACTTCCCAGGAGTATGACCAGGACAAAAATTACAATGAGTGCGCCTTCTGTAAGGTTCTGGGCTACTGTGTTCGTGGTTCGTTGAATTAGTGCGCTTCGGTCTAGAAACGGCTTAATTTCTAAACCTTCAGGTAACGATTTCTGAACCTCTTTAATGCGCTTCTGTACATTTTGAATAACTGAATTGGAATTTGATCCTCTTAACATTAAGATCATGCCACCTACAGCTTCTCGGCCATCCTGCGTAAAAGCCCCATAGCGTACCTGATGACCAAAATGTACTTTTTCCGCGATATCACCGATTAAAGTCGGGATGCCATCTTCGTTCTTTATGGCAATATTCCGTATGTCATCGAGAGTACGTACCAAGCCTTCTCCACGGATAAAATTGGCCATTTGATTTTTTTCAATGTAGGCCCCACCTGTATTGGCATTATTGCGCTGCAGCGCCTCAAACACCTCAGAAATTGAAATATTATTGGCGTTAAGCTTTTTCGGATTGATAGCTATTTCATATTGTTTAATTTTTCCACCAAAGGCATTTATCCCAACGACGCCCTCAACCAGTGCCAGTTGTCGCCTTACGATCCAGTCTTGGATGGTGCGTAGTTCAGTCGGCGAGTACACAGTCTCATACCCTGGCTTTGGCATTAGGGTGTACTGATAAATTTCTCCCAACCCAGTGGTAATAGGTCCCAGTGATGGACTTCCAAAGTTTTCAGGAATTTGTCGTCTTACTTCAATTAGTTTCTCTTGTGCTAATTGTCGTGGCAGATAGGTGCCCATACTATCTTTAAAAACAATGGTAACGACTGAAAGGCCAAAGCGAGAGATGGAACGGATCTCTGTAACGCCTGGCAGGTTGGCCATAGCCAACTCTATCGGAAAAGTTACAAATTGCTCTATGTCTTTAGTGCCCAGATTTTGAGAAACAGTGATCACTTGTACCTGATTATTTGTGATATCAGGTACGGAACCAAGATTTACGGTGAACATTGAGTATATCCCTACGCCTATCATGGCAAGGGTTAGCAAACCGACAATGAGTTTATTTTTAATAGAAAAATAAATAATGCTATTAATCATATCTCTGTTTAATTCTTAAATAAAAAGTAAAGAATCGTCAGGCCCTAATGGTTAGTCAGGGTCTGCAATATCCCATAAGATCGCTATGTTGTTTTCAGTAGTGAGCTTCGATTGCGCTACAACAAAGGAATAGCTAGGGAAAACGAGAAAGACTAGAATTAACGACGAACCCGAACCGGCACAGCAGGGGATAAGCTATAGATCTCACCCTATCAGGGCCAAATACTGCGTCAAGCTAGTATTAGCTTAGGGCAACATACCCACGGCAAACGTATCCATCATATCTGCTCTGAGCTGACAATACGGGCTAGCCCAAGCATTCCTAAATTGAATGCTGGCAACTCAAGCAGTCTAGTCTAACGTTCTAACTGGGAAAGATACTTCGAGGGGGACGAAACGGCGAATCCGGAATAGATTTTGGAATTTGGAAAGTAATAGATTTAGATAGAATCTCTTTACCAGTTACAGTAGGTATTAATGGCAGTTTTGTAAAGACAATGGGGTGATATACCGTACTAAAACATATGTGTGCTGAAAGATCTAAATTCTTTTCATCAGAAAATTCGTTATACGGATGTTCTGCATGCGCTGTTTCTGCTGTTGAGAGAATGTGTTGATGGTTGTGACCAAGTTCATGCATAAAGACTTCGCCATGAAATGCCGAAGCAAGCCCGTTTGCCAATAAGCTGACACATAGCGCTAAAACTACTGAATTGACGGTAAAAAATCTATACATATGGCGCATTGTATCTTCAATAGAATATATTGTGGTAAAAAATTTCCGATCCCAAGTTAAAACTTTTTAAAATCCACTTTTGTCTATTGAAACACTTCAATAATACGCTCAAGCTTAGGATTCAAGGCGTAAAATACGGCGTGCACCGTTAAGTACGATCAAGCCAATAACTAGCCCAATTACAAGATCGGGATAAGGAGAACTTGTCAGCGCCACTAGAAAACCCGCTAAGATCACCCCAAGGTTGGCGATGACATCATTGGCGGAGAAGATCCAACTAGCCTTCATATGTGCCCCGCCATCCTTATTTCTAGAAATCAGTATTAAACAGATAACGTTTACTATCAAAGCGACTAACCCAAAGCTCATCATGAGTGTTGAATCCGGTTCGCTGCCAAAAATAAAACGTCGCAACACTTCACTCAATGCGCCTAACGCCAACATCACTTGTATCCAACCAGACAGATGAGCCACTCGAAGCTTCAATCGAACGCTGCGATCTACTGCGTAAAGTGCCAGACCATAAACAACCGCGTCAGCAAACATATCGAGGGAATCCGCTATTAGCGCGGTCGATTGCGCAAACCAACCGATAAATAATTCAATGACGAACATCGTTGCATTGATGGCGAGTAACCACTTGAGAATCGCAGCTTCTTTTTTATCCATAGATTACTGCACTTGTAAAAAAACAGCCCCACTGTTCTTTCGGGTGTCGTTTATACTAGCCCCTAAGTTCAAAAATTCATTACTCTATGAATCTCATTAATATTCTCTTCCGATTTGGAATATCAAATTCAAGCGCAATGCTGAGCCTAATACTTTCCAGAAACATACGAACTATGCGCTCCTCAGAGGGGCAGCCCATCTTTGGTACGGTAAATTCGCTGACGTAATTGCTGTCAACATTCCTATTTTTTGTAGAATGTAGGGGAATTTTGTCCTCGGATTTGTCTGTACATTGCCCACCGCAACTATCCGCCATAAAAATATTCTTGCTCTGTCAGCAAAAAACAGTTTAAGGTCTATAGTTACTATAGAGTCAATGTATTGAGGAAATTAAATTGAAGATTGGTGAATTAGCGAAATTAACAGCGTGTAACATACAAACGATACGTTACTACGAAAAAGAAGGGTTGCTGGACTCCGTTAAGCGCAGTGCGGGGAATTTCCGCCTGTACGATAATTGCACAATCAAGCAGTTAATGTTTATCAAGCATTGTCGAAGCCTCGATATTACACTGCCAGAAATCCGGCAACTAATTGATTTAAGAAACTCTCCAGAAACAACATGCAATAACGTAAACGCACTGGTTGATAGCCATAACAAACAAGTGGATTTACGTATTAAGGAATTAAAAGAACTTAAAAGGCAACTTAAAATCTTGCGTCGAAAATGCACAACTGGTCGTGCCGTTAAAGACTGCGGTATTCTTCTAGAGTTATTCCAGTAATATTAATTGTATAGCTAATAACGAATAGCACCACTTCTTATTCAAATTGTGTAGGAAAAAACTGCCCAAACTTATAGTGAATGATCTGTGCTGTTTTTAACATCTGTGAGGATGCTACTTTTCTGTAACTTGCTGTGTATCATGTACATAAAGTAATGTGGTGAGGGGTTGTCATCATGATAAAACCTTCTGTTGCATAGGTAACGAGACTATAGCCACAAAATTTGGCTGCAGTAATTGTGATTACTCCACCGGCTATAATTGGTGACTTATATTTCATAAGGCTATGTCACAATTAGTTGTTGAATCTGCCTTGTTTTGCCAAGAGATGCTATAAAACAAAGGATTGGTGTAATACTTTGACCGAGACGGTCAATCATTCTGTGCCATCCGAGGTAACTCCTAAGATAACGTGTCGCCACTCCATTAAACTTCCTCATCCATTGCTTGAGCCGGCTGTCATAAGCATTGATGTGGTCTAATAGACTCGGACACTCCAGTTAAGAGAAAATAATCTTAATTGGAGGAAGAAATGGAAACGAGGAAACAATATACAAAGGAATTCAAACTGGATGCAATCAGTCTGGTTCTGGATCAGGGATTGACGATAGCAGAAGCTGCCAGGAGCCTGGAAATCAGGGCTAACATGCTTGGGCGATGGATCAAGGAGAACGAGGCTGATAATAATGGCCAGGCATTCCGGGGTAATGGGAAACTGACGCCGGATCAGGAAGAAATTCGGCGACTTAAGATAGAAAACAAACAATTAAAGCTGGAGCGGCAAATATTAAAGGAGGCGGCGGTCTTTTTCGCGAAAGAAACGAAGTGAAGTATTCGTTCATCACCCAAAAGAAGAAGACCTGCCCGGTCGGCCTAATGTGCCGGCTATTGGGTGTCAGTCGTAGTGCTTACTATGACTATGAACAACGCCGACGCAATTGCCCGGATGATCTGCACCACAGGCAACTGCTTGATGCTGTACAGGGTATCGCAAAATCATGCGATTACACCTATGGAAGTCGCCGAATGAAACGAGCGCTAAATGCCTTAGGCTATTCGATTAGCCGCTGGAAGACGAGAAAACTAATGCGTGAGGCTTTCGTCACTGTCAGGCATCGGAAAAAATACAAGGTGACGACAGACAGCAATCACCAGTTGCCGGTATTTGAAAACCAATTGAATCGGCAATTTGATGTTGCCAAACCGGATCAAGTTTATGTTTGCGATATCACATACATCTGGACACAAGAAGGCTGGCTGTATCTGGCAATCGTAATAGATTTGTTTTCCAGAAAAGTGGTCGGTTGGAGCATGAGCTCACGGATGAAAGCAACACTGGTTTGTGATGCATTGCGAATGGCTATCTGGTTGCGCCGGCCACCGCCAGGCCTGATTGTGCATTCAGATAGTAAGAATACATGCACCAGATTTCAATAATGAGTTGACTCAATTATTGAATGAGTAATTATTGGAGCTCTGGTGCCGTAAGGGTGAATATGAACGTATTTTCTGGAGAAAGACTGCTTAATAAACTGTCCGGTTTTTGTGAAGCATTACATTTAGTCTTAGTAACAAAAACAAATAAACAGGGACATGTAGCATAGCATATTGATTCTCTACGCGATGATGATGTAGCTAACCAAAATAATTGAATAACTATGGAACACAACCACGATACCGAAAGTATAGGTGATAAGCGGCTGACTGCTGCTATTGCAGTTAATGTACTGCTGACTGTGGCACAAGTCATTGGTGGAAGTATCTCCGGTAGTTTGTCACTTATTGCCGATGCGCTACATAACTTAAGTGATGCTGCTGCGCTTGGTATTGCGTTGTTTGCACGCAAAATCGGTCGCAAACCACCGGACAAGTTCAAAACTTTTGGTTATAAGCGAGCCGAAATTATTGCTGCACTTATCAATCTTACTACGCTGATTATTATTGGCTTATATCTTATCTATCAAGCAATATGGCGCTTTGTTGAACCGGAGAAGATCGAGGGTTGGATAGTTGTGATTGTAGCGGGAATTGCGCTCTGTGTAGATGTGATCACTGCCACTTTAACCTACACCATGTCAAAGAAGAGCATGAATATCAAAGCCGCATTTTTGCATAACGTATCGGACGCGCTTGCGTCTGTGGGTGTTCTCATTGCCGGGACATTGATTTTGCTCTATGGTTGGTATTGGACTGATACGTTATTAACCCTGATGATCGCAGGCTACGTGTTATGGCAGGGCTTCACCATGTTGCCAAAAACCATGCACCTGCTTATGGAAGGTACGCCCGACCATCTCTCAATTGAAGAAGTTATCGAGTCAATGGAATCAGTAGAAGGTGTGGAAAACATCCATCATGTCCACATATGGCAACTCGACGAACATCTCAACGCACTGGAAGCTCATGTGGTAGTAAACTCCAATGAGCTATCCCAAATTGAAGAAATTAAAAGCGCACTCAAGAAATTGCTTTCAGATCGCTTCGAGATTGGTCATTCGACATTGGAGTTTGAACACCCTGAACAAAATATTTGTGAATCCTATAACCGATCATGCTAATGAAATAAAGCGAGAATTGATACCACCAGACACGATTCCGTATTGCCTTTGGGTCATTTACCAATTTCGGTTATTTTAGATACGGGTTCTCATGACTAAAATCACAGATTTCAACAAGCATCCAGTCTGGCTCAACCGTACCGTAGCGGGTGCCGGTATTACCAGCGCGCTGGGCGACTTCTGCTACGAAACCACCACTGTGATCCTGCCCGGCTTTCTCGCCGTTCTCGGCATTCCGGCAGCGGTGCTAGGCCTCATTGAAGGCATTGCGGATGCAGTGGCAAGTTTTACCAAAATGGTTTCGGGTTACATCGCCGACAAGCTTGGTCATCGCAAACTACTGGTATTGGTGGGGTATGGACTGACACCCGTTGGGCAGATACTGATCGCGCTTTCCGCAGGTTGGCCGCTTATCCTGCTCGGACGGATGGTGTCCTGGTTCGGCAAGGGTCTGCGCGGTCCCTTGCGCGATGCCATTGTAATTCAGGCGGTAAGCCCTGCCGCGCGCGGGCGTGCCTTCGGCTTCCATCGCGCCGCGGACACAGTGGGCGCGGTGCTCGGCCCCTTGTTGGGTGTGGCATTGCTGGGGTTGGAGCAGGGCTGGCACTGGGAAGATGCTGCCGGGCCATTCCGCTTCGTGCTATGGCTGTCGATCATCCCCGGCGCATTGGCGGTTTTGGCCTTTCTAACGTTGGTGAAAGACCCGCAGCACTCACCGAATCCGGCGCTAAAGTTTTTCGGGTCACTGCGCGGACTGCCGACGCGGTTCAAGCGTTACCTTGGCGCGGTTGGTGTCTTTGGGATTGGGGATTTCTCTCATGCACTGCTGATCCTAGCCGCCACTACGCTGCTCACCCCTTCGATGGGCGTAGTGCAGGCGGCACAGGTAGCTGGTCTGCTGTATGTGTGGCGTAACGTCGTTCAGATGGCTGTTTCTTGGCCAGTGGGATGGCTGGCCGATCGCAACGGTCATTTGCCAGTCCTTGCGGCTGGCTATGCCTTGGGTGCAGTCATGGCAATGTTGACTGTATTGGCATTCTGGTTCGCCATCGACAACGTGGCACTGCTAGCGGGCATTTTCTTCATCGCCGGCTTGTATGTCGCCGTGCAGGAGGCTCTGGAGTCCACCGTGACTGCTGAAATGGTGCAAGCAGAAACCATGACAATGAGCATTGGCGCACTGGGAGCGGTCAACGGCACAGTCAAGTTCATCTCCAGTGCTACGGTCGGCATAGTTTGGACGGCAGTCTCTCCCGAGATGGCATTTGCGCTAGCCGCCGGGTTCATGTTGGCGGGAACGCTAGCAATCACACGGTTACGCGACTGATGGGTCGCCTGACTCTCGAACGCCACCAAGTCTGGATTTATCTCGCTGCTATTGCCGGAGGGCTGATGCTGGGTAGCCTCCAACCCTCGCTCGGGCCTCGCTTCGAGGCCTTGCTGTGGCCGGTTTTGATGGTGCTGCTCTACACCACCTTCGTACAAGTACCGCTGCTGCATATACGCGATGCCTTTCGTGACCGGCGCTTCGTACTCGCTATCCTGGTTGGCAACTTCGCGCTGATTCCACTGGTGGTCTGGCTGGCGCTGAAGTGGCTACCCAACGACCCAGCCCTACACCTCGGCGTGCTGCTGGTGCTACTGGTACCCTGCACTGACTGGTTCATCACCTTCACCCAGCTCGGGCGAGGCAACACGCCCCTGGCTACTGCAGTCACGCCAATCAATCTCGTGGTGCAACTGATGCTGTTGCCGATTTATCTGTGGCTAATGTTTCCAGCAGCCGATTTCGGGGCTGTACTGCGTACGGAAGAGATGTTATCAATTACGTTCGCCTTGATCGGTATCCCTTTGGTGGCAGCCGCGCTGACCGAGCGTTGGGTCGAGGCCAGACCCAGACGGGTGGTTTGGCGGGAACGACTGGGTTGGTGGCCCGTGCCTCTGTTGGCGGTGGTCGTGCTCCTGGTCGCTGGCGCACAGGTGGGTTTGGTGCGCAACGCCGGACCGATATTGCTGAAGGTGCTGCCGGTATTCGTGGGCTATCTGTTGGTAGCCGCGCTGCTGGCACGCCTGCTCACACGGGCACTACGACTGCCAATGGATATCGGACGCACGTTAGCCTTCAGTCTCGGCACGCGCAATTCTTTCGTGGTTTTGCCATTCGCGCTCGCTTTACCGGCAGGCTGGGAATCCACCGTGATAGTGATCGTGTTCCAGTCGTTGATCGAGTTGTTCGGAATGGCGTTCTACCTGTGGTGGCTACCGTGCCGCTTGTTCAACGAAACATCGGACGCTACCATCGAAAGGAAATCCTCATGAGTGCTGTCATTCTTGAATCCATGCTGACCTGCCCAGTTTGCGGCCACGCCAAGACGGAGATCATGCCAACGGATGCATGCCAGTGGTTCTACGAATGCGAACAGTGCCACACTGTGCTCAAGCCGAAGCCGTGTGACTGCTGTGTTTACTGTTCCTATGGTACGGTTCCATGCCCACCAATTCAAGAGCACGGCGAAAACAGCGGCGATTGTTGTGGCGGTTAGGTAAGGAACCCTCACAATTGCATCCACCACCCCATTCAGAAGAGCAAAAAATGAAGTGTATTTAATTGACAAAAATATATGTTTTCATTATGTTGGAAATATGGAAACATATATTGCTATTAAAGCTCTAGCTGCATTAGCTCAGGAAACTCGCTTAACAATATTCCGGGTACTGGTTCAAGCTGGAGAACCTGGGCTTCCAGCGGGTCAACTTGCTAAGGAATTAAA
>NZ_JALHQJ010000075.1 GCF_022842015.1 Nitrosomonas sp.
TCGACCTTGGGGTTCAAAGTCAAGTCATTTGTCATAAAATTACCTTCCAAAACCCATGGCCTCTCCTCCCCTTTTCACCCTTTTCCCCTTTACTCACAATAGCTAAAGGGGTAATCAATACTTCTCCAAATTTCTTGGAATCTTTCCATCCAACGAATACGAAAATTCTTAATGAATCTATCTCATAATACTAACCAATAAGATATTTACTAAAAATATAATTATTCCAAGCATTAGCCATCTCTTTCCTGCTGTTTTCATGTCTG
The DNA here is from genome assembly GCF_022842015.1 of Nitrosomonas sp. Taxonomy (GTDB): domain Bacteria; phylum Pseudomonadota; class Gammaproteobacteria; order Burkholderiales; family Nitrosomonadaceae; genus Nitrosomonas. The sequence continues at coordinate 267 of NZ_JALHQJ010000075.1, forward strand.
GATGATCTTTCCTATAATAGGTATATCCCGTCGCTATACCTACAATGGGAAAAATTATAGTACCCACAATAATGACAATATTCAATCCTGCCGAAACCGCAGGCTTTTCATTAACTATTTTTTTCTCGTTTGTTTCCATAACATCAATTAAAAATAAGCAAACTGGAGAATTGAATTTATTTTCAGAATGAGATGACCGAATCTTTGATACAGCACAAGATAACCATCAATTGTATTAATATTACCGCACTCTCTGTAGCAGTCCAACCCCCAAGATCGCCATAACGATGGAGACAAAAGGATTTAGCACATTCAATAAAGCATACATTGCATAATCTAGCGTTGGGACTCCCAGTGTAACAGCATAAAAAGTACCCGCTGTGGTCCAAGGAATCAATCCGGTTGTTAAAGTAGAACCTTCTTCCACCGAACGGGATAATACGGCTTGATCTAATTTTTTCTCCTGATATGCGCCTTTAAATAACTGACAATTAAGAATGATCGAGATATACGCCTCACCCATTGCCATATTGCCGAAAAACCCCGCCACAATGGTGGTGGCAATTAATGCACTAACACGCCGAATACGCGTGATGAGTTGCATCAACAACACGCGCAGAAATCCGGCATGATGCATAATGCCGCCCAGTGCAAGCGCCATGATGGACAATAATAATGTCCAGGCCATACTATACATACCACCGCGCCCAAGCAACGCATCGATGCTTTCAACACCGGTGGTTCCCGGCGAATTCAACCACAATGCATTGATCACATCGACCCCATCCTTGCCCTGGTACACCACAGCAATCAACATCGCCAAAAGAATACTGCACGCCATACTGACTTCCGCGGCATGGCGCTGGACACTCAAGCCAAACATCAGCAACAACGGCAGCAATGTCACCCACAGATCTAGCTGGTAAGCACCCGCCAATGCGCCACGGATTTCATTAATATGGTTTCTGGATAAGGAATTTTCACCATATTGCATTCCCCATACAAAAAAAACGATCAGCACGATGATAAATGTCGGCAAAGAGGTATAAAGCATCGAACCAATATGCCGGTAAAGGTTGGTCCCTGCGCTCATAGCGGCAAGATTAGTGGTATCGGAAATGGGCGACAATTTGTCGCCAAAGGTTGCACCGGAAATGATCATTCCCGCCACCAATGGCAGTGGGATACCCATTGCATCACCGATGCCAATTAGCACTACACCAATAGTTCCAACAGTTCCCCATGAAGTACCGGTAGCTACCGACATTAAGCTACACAGCACAAGTCCTATTGCCAGGAAGATGCTGGGATTGAGCCAATCCAGCCCATAATATAATAAGCTGGCGATAGTTCCACTTTGCATGAAACTGGCAATCACCATTCCGATCAACAGAAAAATATAAATCGCCGGCAATGCTCTAGTGATGCCTTCATCCATCATGCGCCGTATAGCGACAAACGAATAACCCAGTCCGCGCGCTTGCAAACTAACCCAAATCAACGCCAAAAAAATAAGCGCGTGCAAACTAGCTTGCCAAACAAACAATCCAAATGAAATCAGCAGCAATACACCAGCGAAGCAAACCATCGCATGAAAAAATGACGGCAACGGATGGATAGTTGATAATTCTTCTATCGATACATCTTTTTCAGTCATCGGCTACTTTATTTCGGCACTTCATTTTCAAATAATATCATCCAATTACCATACCCCATCGCCTGTAAATCTTCTTTTCTGATAAATCTCAGCGCCGCGGAATTAATGCAATAACGCTGGCCCGTGGGAGCCGGTCCGTCGTTAAAAACATGGCCTAAATGACTGTCTGCATATCGGCTTCGAACTTCGGTACGCGGCATCCAGAGCTCACAATCGGTCTTGAATTGGATATACTGCTCATTTATCGGCTGATAGAAACTCGGCCAACCAGTACCCGAATCAAATTTATGAATCGACGCAAACAGCGGCTCACCCGAGACAATATCCACATAGATGCCTGCGGCCTTGTGATCCCAGAATTCATTTTGAAATGGCGCCTCGGTATCTGCGTGTTGCGTAACCTGATATTGAAGTGTCGTCAAGTCACTTTTCAGTGATTCGGAATCTTTTTTAAAATTTTCATACGGATTGGCCATCACGGTTTTTCCTTTTCCACTCAATTATTAATGATGAAATTCACCGGTACAGTTACTCATTTATCGCAAAAAGGCTTGGGTGTCGTCAAAAATGCTCAGAACAACATATCCTACTTTGTCTATGGCACTTGGCCGGGCGATAGCGGCGAATTTGAGATCATCAACAAACCACTCAATAATAAAAAATTCGCCTACGCCAAATTGACCCATCTCATACAACCATCCACACGTAGAAAAATACCCGCGTGCCCACATCTTAGCCTGGAAGAAAATGCCTGCACCGGTTGTCCTTGGATGATTGCCGATTATACAAGCCAACTTGAGCAAAAAAGAAATCGCTTTATGTATGCGATGGAAAGGGTCGGATTTGACACCACTCAACTTACCGTTAGCCTTGTTCACCCTGCTCCACAGCCGTATGGTTATCGCAACCGCTGCCAGGTAAAAACCGATGGCGTGCAACTGGGTTTTGTATCAGAAAACTCATATCAAATTGCACCGATCAAAGATTGCATCGTGCTCAATGATTCCTGTAGAAATTTATTAAAAACAGCTATTCAGAAATTACCCAACACGGACTGGCAAGCCGATGTCGGCCAAGATTGGAATTTCATCGAACTGGACGATGACATGCAGGCAGATGAAATTCTCATTAATCAGAAGCGTCTTTTTAAACAAGGAAATACCGCACAGAATACATGGATGCAAGCCTGGCTAAAAGAAAAACTTGCCAACAATTCCTGTTCCGGAAAAGTCGTGGAGTTATTTAGTGGTTCCGGTAATTTCACACAAATCATCGCAGAATCCAGCTGTACCACGATCACCGCCTATGAATCTGAGCGTAACTCAATTCAAGCACTCAATGCGAAAAATCTACCTAATGTAACAACTCAGGTTACCGATCTTTTTAAACCCATGGTCTGGAATAGTATTAAAAAAAATGTCATCGATGCAGAAACCTTAGTGCTCGACCCACCTCGCTCAGGAATAAAAAATTTGTATGGCTTCTTCGACAGTTTCGTTTCTTTAAAAAAGATATATTACATCTCCTGCCACCCTGAAACCTTCGCCCGGGATGCCAGGACTTTTCATGAGCAAGGTTGGTCCATCGTAGACATTCAACTCATTGATTTATTTCCACATACACCGCATGTCGAAGCATTAGTGGAATTTATGAAGCCATAAAATTGATAAAATTCACTTACTGAGACCTTTGCAAAATTCAACGAATTTCCAAATTCGTTACGATTTCTGATTTTCGGGGTATTTTTTAGTCATTTCCTTGCTGAAAGCACGCGAACAATCACTTTCATTGGCCATTATCGGCACAAAAGGCGCATTTGACCTATGATTGCAATTGTATCTGCCTATTAACATACAATCTGGGCAACCTTATCAGGTTGTATGCCATAGCTTGTAAAATATGCCAGGCATGTACTTTGGCTTTGCCCTAGTAACGCAGCACCTGGCTCCAAACCAGCGTGCTTCTGTATCTACACCGGGCTGAATCACTTCAATAACGCGCATGGCTGCTTTCGCCTCTTCTTCATCGTCCCGACATTCCCGGTCAGTAACCACTTCATACAAAGGCTTGGTCTGTGGTGCGCGCGGGCTGTGCGTGACACTGGCGTCAACATGACAACCCTGAGTCACCTTGATGTCGTACCTCTGGATATGTTGATTGATCTTTTCCAGCAAACTATCCAATATGACTCAAATCATTATCGTATTATCGCCCACACCTAAAAATCACTCTAGCCGTGCAAAATTCTTAATAAAGCACCCCGCCGCAAGCAGCGGGGTATTAACCGCGCTCTTCAACCTGCTGGTTTTCAACCAGCTTTCGCCCCAAGGGGCGGGGAATTTAACCCGAAGAGATTAAATATACGCAAGGCCCGTTTGCGTGAGCGCAGTTAAATCAATCTGTTGCACATTCACCCCACTGTCTGCGGCCAGTATGGCTAAAGAACCAATTGATATTTGACCATCATCAAGCATATCGACGTAAAGGGATTTCTCACTTTGTGTTGGAGCATCTCCGAAAAGATTTTGCCACAGCAAAGTTACAATCTCATCGTGACGAATGATATTTTTAGCATTAATAGCGAATTCGCCCAACTGTTCGTAGCTCAAGCCTTCATCAGCTTTGGCCAGACCGATGCCGACATATTCCTGATTAGTGACAGCAGAAGCGCCATATACCGCGCCGAGCAGCTTTGCAACCTCGCCTGCATGATCATCAAGATCCAGTGCTAACCCAATGTCATCGAATTCTACGCGCTCAATATTCAGCAGTGTATCTTGGTTGCCGGGATCTGCATTAGCAGCGATTAAATAATTATCAGATGTTTTACTGATCGTGAATTGATTGCGTGGAGACCCGATCAGTACAGTATCAATCCCTGATCCACCATCCAGACTATTACTGGCACCGTTGCCAATGAATGTATCATCTCCTTGACCACCAATCGCATTTTCAATCGCCACATGATCAGCAATCCAAATATTATGAATTGGCGAGCCAATATTTACGCCATTAGATTGCACGTATACCGGCTGACCTATTTGCGAGGCACTGCCCGGATTCAGGTCGATTAGGCTCGGGATTGCACCCGCATAATGAATAGTATCGGAAGAACCACCTGCGTCCCAGATAGTTTCGTGATAGATATTTGCATCATCGAAAGTATAAGTATCATTGACAACATGATAAAAATTGTTAGCCCCATACAAAAACTGCATGGCAGAAATATCGAGCACCATCGGCGTAGTGGGATGAAACGAAAACTCTGTACCTACACCACCTTCCAAGTTTGAGTAGGTATAACTCATGACGGTATATCGGGTGTTATCCAGATTTGCCGGCAGCACGGTTTGTGACAGGTCATCAGGATCCACAAACGGATGCTTGAGACCCAAGGCATGGCCAAGTTCATGTAAGATGGTTTCAAAAGAAATACTACCTGAATCCCAATCCTGAAAACGAAGGAGACCTTGAGTGTTAATCCAAATATCACCCGCCAAAACACTGGGACTGGGAAGATATGTCCAAGCAAGTGTTAACTCATCGGGATCTTCAGTATAGGCTGCACGTATGTCGCCGACTTCCCCGGGTGTTTCCGCCACCTGCACAAAATTTAAATTAGCCACATTAGACCATTGCTGCAGTGCTTTCACAAAATTTGTTTGATCAGTTGTGGTAAGTGGAGTGGCAGCGCTATTCCACGGTTCGCCCTCACCGAACTGAAAACCATATCCGCTCGAAAGCGATGACCAGAACAATGGATCGTTGCTGGCTGGAAAACTATATGAAATCGTTGCACTTGCCCAGCGAGAACTGCTCAATAGTGAGTCAATCGTAATGTCATTGGCCGTATCAATGGGAGTGGTTTCACTAGAGGTAAAGGGTGATGGCATTATAAGTCCCGAAAAATGACGAATCCAACTATTTGCAGCGCAAATTAGCAGAATTTAATTCTGCCTGTCGCCTGTTTAGCGCATGGATGATTCTGTAAATTCCATCTCAGGTTTCCATTCGTTCAACGAAAGTAATGCATAAAATATATATTTTTCTCAATCAATTGCTCATTACACAAATTCCAGCCCTGCCGTCGCTAATCCTATGAGATTGATATTACTGGCATTGATTGTTGAATCCGCCGCCAGTATACCGAGGCCGACTTCCGTGTATGCGCCATTCTGGAGTAGTCCAACATAGTAATTCAAATCACTGGTCGATGGTGCAGTACCTACCACGTTGGTATATAACAAATTAACGATATCATTATTGCTGGCATTCACTCCTCGTTTGGTACTTATGGCTAACTCCATCAGGTTACTATAGCTCACTCCGCCATCTAGCAATCCTAATCCGATTCCCACATATTCTTTGTTTGCAATCGAACCCGCACCAAATACTGCGCCAAGCGTTTTAGCAACGATGCCGGCATTACCATCGACATCCAATGCAAGACGTTCGTCGCTAAAGCTAATCCGCTCAATCTCGCTTAGCGTATCAGTTCCTTCTATGTTGGCGTTATCGTGAATAATGATGCCACGATCGGCGTTGCGAGTAATTGTAAAGTCGCTGCGGCTACTAGTATAGATCGCTGTATCTATACCCTCTTGCCCATTGAGAATATCATCCCCATCTCCACCGTTCAAGCTATCGTTGCCCCCCCCTCCCGTGAGAGTGTCATTGCCATTTTCTCCGTCAATTACATTATCGAGTGAATTGCCGATGATCTGGTCAGCCGCTGCCGAACCGAAGGCTTTCTCGTACTCCCCATAGAACCAGCGCAAATTGGCAGGATCCTTACCCAAGGAAATAGCATTTTGCGCATCATAAGTACTCACCGACACTCCGACTAAATGAGTAGCGCCAATGATGTTAACTCCCATATTTAAGTAAGCGCCACCAGTATATTCTGATAGATCGACAGTATCGATACCACCTGTATCGAAATAGGTGCGATACCCAGCTGTGCCCACTGTGATCGTATCATTGCCTGATCCGCTCGTTCCTGTTCCTTCACCATAAGCCTGTTGCAGTGCAATCACATCCAGAATCATCGGAGTATAGGCCTGAAAAGTGACGTTTGAACCAGGCAGCAAGGAATGCTGATTATCATATGACATGATCGTGAAATATTCTTTGTACATGTCTTCTGCACTGTTAGTGCGAAAGCCAAGCTGTGAAAATCCCAGATCTTTGGTAGCAGTGTAATCTGTGGTGATAGTAGGTGTACGAGCACTAATATTATATGCGCTATGCGGATGAGAGAAACCCAGCGAGTGCCCCAGTTCATGCATCAGCGTTTGCCGGGCGCGTGTATTTAAATCAAGCGTTAGATCACCATTGAATTTTGGTGCATAAGCGTTAAGAAAAATATCACCTGCCCCTCCTGTATAGTTAAACAGAAACTTATCCGCATTTCCCCCGGAAATTCCGGCAAAATTCACGTCAGAACGATAAATCCAGTTGATGTTAATATCAGAAACATCAGCTCTGCCGACATCTTCAGGGTTTGGTGTAGTATCAGTGCTGCTTGCAAGGCTGTCATAGTCTCCTACCCACTGAAAAGTAATATTTGCAAATTGCGAGTAAGCCTGCAGAATTGTTTGAATATTGCTTTCCATACGCGTAGTCCATGCAACCTCGTTTGCGCCTCTAGTATAAAGTATTGAGTTGAAGTTAGAATAACTTGGATTCAGATAATCGGCTTGGCTAAAGTTATCTGAAACAGAAACGCGAATTGCACCACTGAGTTTGTAATTGGGTAAGCCGAATGCATCAAAGTTGAACATGGCTTTAGTAATAGCGGTATCCGGTGTATAAGCGATATTGGTAGCCATATTTCCCCCCTTGTGATCTGATTTATCAGATCACAATTCGCACAACTAATTCAAGCAACACGTTATAATTTGCAAGCAAGCTCTATTCAATCACTTCGATATACCCATTGATATACCACTGATAAAGTACTTCCCCAGCTTCTTCATTTATACTTAAGGGTGGCAAAATCTCTTGATCGTTAGCAAGCTTAACCAAGAAATGGTATGCGCCATCACCAACCTCATAAATTTCACCATTCATGAATAACTTATTAGCACCACTTAACATTCTACTTTTTAGGTTAAGCCGTATACCATTCTTCATAATTTTTCGTAGAAATAAATCTGAAGTCAGAGGATTTGTTGATTGTTCAAAAAAAATATGTGATTTGGGCTCTGAAAGATAAATACCGAGAAAGTTTTCAATATCATTGCGATTCCATTGTATCTTTTTTAGAATTGAATTCACTTGAGACAGCATTGCCGCGTTAATTTTTGATGGATAAGCCTGCAATTGCAAATCAGGGTCTGAATATCTCCCCTCCGCAGCTAAGTTATCTTGCAAATAAATTAGAAATTGCATCATTAATTCATGGAAACTAGGTGCACGGAAACCAATGGAATAAGTCATGCAATCGGTCTCTGCGATACCGTTATGAGCGTATTTTGGAGGCAAATAAAGCATGTCGCCAGCATTAAGTACCCACTCTTGTTCTGGTAAGAAATTCCTCAATATCCTAAGTGGTGCATCAGCAATAAATTGATCATCCTGTTGAGCGGATATTTGCCAGCGCCTGGAACCCATACCCTGTAACAGAAACACATCATAGGAATCAAAATGTGGTCCGATTCCACCGCCTTTCGGCGCGTAACTCACCATTAAATCATCCAGGCGAGCATGTGGAATAAAGCTAAATTTTTTTAACAAATCACGAGCAGAAGGAAGAAAATAATTCACTTCTTGGACGAGTAAAGTCCATTGTTTTTTGGGCAACTTGACAAAGTCATGATCGCTCAATGGGCCATGCTTAAGATGCCATTTTCCCTTTTTCTGAACAACCAATCGGGATTGCGCATCTTCAGCACACGCTTGATTTATCAGCTCATCACGTGTTAACAAACCATTAAATCCAGGTAATGCATTTTTGATCAGCAACGGGCGTTTTTGCCAGTAATCTCTTAAAAAAACTGTGGGAGTAATGCCTCCCAATAAATCAGGTTTAATTTTATTAATGTTGCGTTCCCCACAATTCTTCCAAGCGCGTATCCCGTCCACAATTGTTCCGGTAATACTTATATCGCAACGGATTCTTTTGGTAATAATCTTGATGATAGTCTTCAGCTCGATAAAATTCCGTTGCTGGTAAAATTTCAGTCACTACTGGCTTAGTAAATCGTCCTGACAGGTCAAGTATCTTTTTTGAAACTTCAGCCAGTTCTTTTTGCTCAGAATTTTGATAAAAAATTGCACTACGATATTGCGCACCAGAATCACAAAACTGTCGATTAGGCGTTAGTGGATCAATTGTGAGCCAATAGGCATTCAATAACTTAGAATAGTTAGTTTTCGTTTTATCAAAATAAACCATGACTGCCTCAATATGCCCCGTTTTTCCGGCGACCACTTGTTCATATGTTGGATCCACAACCGTACCACCAATATAACCGGATATCGTTGATACTACCCCTGCCATTTTGTCGAAATCAGACTCGGTACACCAAAAACAACCGCCTGCAAAAATTGCGGTATCTAAATTCTCATTAGTCAAATAAGTAGACTCTGATTCTGCAATCATTGAATCAATTTGTTGACAACCACTCGCAGATATCCATAAGAAAATTACATAAAAAAAATACCGTAGATGAAAAACTCGCTCCCACATAAATTTATCCCCTCAGCGCCGGTAGTTGATTTGCTTTTTGGACAAATTTTAGCGCAACTCCATTATTGCACCATCGTTCCTTTCTGGGCGGCGGGCCATCCTTAAAAACATGCCCCTGATGCCCTCCACATCGTGCACAATGATACTCTATCCGCAAGATAATCAATTTAAAATCACGTTTAGTACCGATATGCCCAGCAATAGGTTGTGTAAAGCTTGGCCATCCAGTTCCACTTTCATATTTATGCTGACTCTCAAACAAAGGCAAATAGCACGCAGCGCATATGAAAGTCCCTTCTCGATGTTCATGATTCAACTCACTACTACCCGGATCCTCAGTATGCTCATTAAATAATACCCGAAAAGCTTCAGGAGACACTAAGTCACGCCACTCTTCATAAGGCTTTCTCAGTCGCTCAACCACTGCACCACTAATAGCTTGAGCAAGTGATTGATCAGGGATAAGAAGTGCCGCGGCAGGTAATGCAGCAGCTAAACTGATTCCCTGGAGAAAAAAAGTACGCCTATTCATAAAAAAACTCCTCACATCGTTGATATCGGTACATAGCAAAACTGTTGAGCAATAGCAAGCAAATGAAAGCTGTAATTTACAATCAATTAATTGAAGTAAAAGGCTAATTTTAAGATCATTGTTGCTTTGGTTATTTTCCAATAAGTCATACCGCCAATTAAACACTATTGGTTAACTCTATCGCTCCACATAAATTTGAGACTATTGACCAACATTAAGTTTCAAACACACTCTGCACTCTGTGCATGCAGATTCTTCTACAAATCCTGTATCATCACGATTTTAAGATTATATCTCAGCCTACATGAAAATAACTTTTCTGGAATTTGAGCAAAGTATTGCTGAATTTGAATCAAAAATTGAGGAATTACGCTTCGCACAAGATGAATCTGCGCTGGATATCTCAGCAGAAATCGCGCGTTTGCAAATTAAAAGCCAGTCACTTACAAAGAATGTTTATGCAAAATTGACTCCTTGGCAAATATCACAAGTTGCTCGGCATCCGCAGCGTCCTTACACACTGGACTATATAGAACATTTATTTACAGATTTCGAAGAGTTACATGGGGATCGTAATTTTTCTGATGACCATGCTATTGTGGCTGGTTTGGCTCGTTTTAACGGCCAAACTATTATGATAATTGGGCATCAAAAAGGACGTGACACTAAGGAAAAAATCTACCGGAATTTTGGCATGCCAAAACCGGAGGGGTATCGTAAGGCTCTGCGTTTAATGCATTTAGCAGAGAAATTTTCTATCCCTTTAATTACATTTATTGATACCCCTGGAGCGTACCCAGGGATTGACGCAGAAGAACGGGGACAATCAGAAGCTATTGGCAAGAATCTCTATGTCATGGCACAACTCAGAATTCCCATTATTTGTGTAATTATTGGAGAGGGTGGATCAGGAGGAGCCTTAGCAGTAGCAGTGGGTGACGTGATTCATATGTTGCAATATTCCACTTACTCTGTGATATCCCCGGAAGGTTGTGCATCAATTTTATGGAAAAGCGCAGAGAAAGCTCCTGAAGCTGCTGAAATCATGGGCATCACAGCTGATCGGTTAAAATCATTTAATCTGATTGACGGTATAATTACTGAGCCTATCGGTGGAGCTCACCGTAATTATCCAGCAACCATGCATGCGGTAAAAAATGTTTTACAAGAATCTCTATGTAACCTCCAGGAATACTCTATCGAAACACTCCTAGAAAAGCGTCTGGAGCGGCTTATGACATATGGTTCATTCAAGGAAGTTAAAGTCGATTAATTTCTTGCGTAACATTCGGGACGTATTATTTACACACATTAAACCAGGCGACCATTTAGCTGTCGCTCTGAGCGGCGGTGTCGATTCAGTTGTTTTGCTGCATATACTCGTCACACTATCCAGAGAAATACCTCTCACGCTATCGGCAGTACACGTCAATCACGGCATAAGTAGCAATGCAAACCTTTGGAGTAAATTTTGTTGTCATCTGTGTCATGCTTATGGCGTCTCTATTTACATTGCTTATTTAAAAATCAAGAAAGAAAAAGGTGAGAGCCTTGAAGCAAGAGCCCGAGAAGAACGATATCGTGTTTTCAACCAGATACAAGCAAATTATGTGGTATTAGCGCAACATTTGGATGACCAAGCAGAAACATTATTATTACAATTATTTCGTGGTGCTGGCATAAAAGGGTTATGTGGCATGCCCCTAGTCAGAAAACAACCATCGATTGCAGCACCGCAAATACTGCGCCCATTGCTAGAAATTTCTCGTGACGAAATAGAAGCTTATGGGCGATTAAACAAATTGAATTGGATCAATGATGAAAGTAATGACAGCATTATTTTTAATAGAAATTTTCTGCGTCATGATATTTTGCCGATATTAAAAAAGCGATATCCTAATTACCCTAAAACATTACTACGTACCAGCCGCCATTTTTCAGAAGCGTCATTACTGCTAGATGAATTAGCCATCATTGATAATGAGCATTGTGTGGTTTCAGGAAAAATTCAAATCAATCACTTACGTCTGCTTAGCTTTGCTCGCGCTAAAAATCTATTACGTTACAACTTATTACAACAAGGTATAACACCTCCGAGCACAGTAAAATTAGAAACCATTCTGCACCAGATTTTGTCTGCAGGACCAGACAGTCAACCCTACATTAGTTTTGGCAATACTGAAATTCGCTGCTACAAAGGCTCAATTTATATCTTACCCAGTACAACTTCTCTTCAAAGCTCTGCACACTATGTTTGGAATGGGGAAGCACATTTAGTATTGAGCCATTTTAATGGCGCTATCCGTTTTGCAGAAGTAAAAAATCAAGGCATTAGTCAAAAGAAAATATCCACTGAGTTAATCACTATTCGTTCACGAAGGGGCGGCGAACTTTTTATGCCGGCCTGCAATCGTCCGCGAAGAAGCTTAAAAAACCTACTGCGGGAAGCATCAATTCCACCATGGCAACGTAACACAATACCTTTAATGTTTTATGGGGAGAAACTGATATGGGTTCCTAGTATCGGCGTTGATTGTGAATTTCAAGTAAAATCCGACGAATTAGGAATCTTACCTATATGGGATTCTATGTAACAGTAGAAAATTGTGAGCTTTAAATCACGAACCCTCATATCACTTATAGGGCCTAATAGACTCAGACAACCCAGTTAAGAGAAAATAATCATAATAGAGGAAAAATGGGAGCAAGAAAGCTGTGCACAATGGAATTCAAATTCGACACAAATAGCCCAGAGTAGATTGACTGGTTCAACAATCGCTGACTACTGAAACCAATTGTAAATATTCTACCGGCAGAATTTGAAATGGCAGATTATCGTCAATTATAAGGATCAGCTCATGCTGCTTGACTCATATTAAAAAATCTCCGAAAAAGCCGGGCCAATTCAGTTTTGACTATCTTTCTCTGTCTTCATCGTTTCTCTTTCTTTAGGGTAACGATAAACCCAAAAGCCTCTTAAACAAACAATCACGCTATTTTATCCAACTTTGGGTAGCAGGAACAGCTGCGAAACTTGATTGCAGCACTTACTTGAATCCATCCTTCGTTAAGAATCACAGTTTATTTAGTAGATTGTCCACTTTGCGTCAAATACAAGATTTGAGATGATTTGGCTAAACCGCTTGGAAAATACATCTGAAAATCCCTCGCGAGGGGTAAAGTCGGTCAGTGTTTCTGCTTTAATAATTTCACGAGCGACATACTCTGCACTACCCATTGCATCAGCAAGCCCTAAATCAATACTTTTTTGGCCAGTCCAGACAATCCCACTAAATATATCTGGATTATTCTTCAAACGATCTCCTCTTCCCTCCTTAACTACCTGAATAAACTGCTCATGAACTTCACGTAATAATTTCGTTGCATGATCTATTTGAGTTGGGTCCAACGGCGAGAAAGGATCTAGAAAGCTTTTATTATCCCCAGCAGTTAGTAAACGCCTTTCAATACCAAGCTTCTCCAAAGTCCCCGTAAAACCAAAACTATCCATCAATACACCAATGGATCCAATCAGACTTGCTTTATCCACAAATATTTTATCTGCAGCGGCTGCAATATAATATCCCCCAGAAGCGCATATGTCGCCAACAACCGCGTAAAGAGGAATATCTGGATATTTGACACGCAAACGGCGTATCTCATCGTTAATATGTCCTGCTTGGACTGGACTTCCTCCAGGACTGTTTATTCGTAAAATAACACCCCTTGTATTTTTATCTTGAAATGCAGATCGGAGGCTGCTATTTATCTTATCAGCACTGTTCATACCATCAGCAGTAATCGTTCCACGTAAATCTATCAACGCACTATGCTTGTCTGCTAATCTAACTTTTCCATCATCAATCCAGCCCAATGCAAAAAATAATAAAACAAAAAGATACAGAAAAGTGATTAGCTTAAAAAAAATCCCCCACCTTCTCGCACGCCGGTGCTCATTTAAAGAAGCTAAAGCAAGATCTTCCAGTAAATGTCTTTCCCAATTATCTTTTTTAATATCAGATTCATTCATAATCGCTTTACCCTCCGAAAAAGAAGTTAAGAACTTACGATAAAATTTAGTAAGTCATGTACGTTCAATGTGATTTCAATCAGATTAACGTGAATTATTGAATAAAAAGAATTGAAATTATTATTGCATAAAAACAAAAACCCATCACAAGCTAGAGTGATGGGTTTTTTTGAGAAGTGCCTGGCGGTAACCTACTTTCACATGCGAAAACACACTATCATCGGCGCAGCTTCGTTTCACGGTTCTGTTCGGGATGGGAAGAAGTGGGTCCAAAGCGCTATGGCCGCCAAGCGTAACTTATAAATTAAATGATATCATCTAATCATTTAATTTTGGAAAAGTATTTAGGGTTAGAATAATTAACAAAATTCTCTTTTAATTAATTATCAAATTACTATAGTTATAGGATCAAGCCGCACGGTCAATTAGTATCGGTTAGCTTAACATATCGCTATGCTTACACACCCGACCTATCAACGTCGTAGTCTTCGACGAACCTTTAGGAGGGTTAAACCCTCGGGAAATCTCATCTTGAGGAGAGTTTCCCGCTTAGATGCTTTCAGCGGTTATCTCTTCCGCACATAGCTACCCGGCGATACGACTGGCGTCATAACCGGTACACCAGAGGTGCGTCCACTCCGGT
>NZ_JALHQJ010000076.1 GCF_022842015.1 Nitrosomonas sp.
ACTGCTTTTAACGGGCGCCGACACTTTGATGATGCTTTTCTCATTGAATCGCTATTTGAAAGGACGCCATAAAGTATGAAGAAAATTTTATTTTGGGTAGCCATTAGTCTGCCGGTTGTTGCATGCGCGGAAGACATGCGTGTCGATATTGCCCGTTTTTCTCAAGGCGATCTGAACGGCTGGCAGAAAAAGGATTTTGCGGGTGAAACTCGCTATGCTTTGGATAATTTAGATGGACAGCTTGCCTTGCGTGCTGATAGCGATGCAGCAGCTTCAGGTCGTTATCGCAAGGTAAGCGTCGATCTTAACCAAACGCCCATACTTAACTGGACCTGGAAGGTCGGCGGCATATTAACCGGTAACGATGAGCGTACTCGAGCTGGCGACGATTATCCGGCGCGGGTTTATGTGGTGTTTTCCGGTGGAGTCATGTTTTGGCGCACGCGCGCCATCAATTATGTGTGGTCGAACCAACAACCGGTCGGCAGTCGTTGGCCCAATGCTTTTACCGATCATGCACAGATGATCGCGATTGAATCAGGCTCTGATCGGGTCGGTCAGTGGATCAACGAACGTCGAGATGTGCGTGCCGATTACCGGCGTGCATTCGGTGAAGAACCGGGTCAAGTTGATGCTGTAGCAATCATGACCGACACAGATAACACGGGTGCAGTGGCTACAGCATGGTATGGTGATATCTGGTTTTCAGAAAAATAATAGACGGAGCTCTGAGTCAACATGATTTTGGTTCACGCCTATTTCAATTGGTACGTGAGTAGCGCACGAACATTGAAAAGCGCATCATTCTGGTTAGAAGTTGCCGGAGGGCGTGTCACCCATAGTGGGCTATAGAACATTCCCACGCTCAGCCTGAGTTTGTCGGTCAAGGAATAGGCAATACCGGCGCTAGCTGCAAACGTCCAGGTTTTGGCCGCGAGGTGGGTATTATCGATGATGCCGAAAGTCTGGGCGTTGACATGAACTTGTGTATCAAGAAAGTTTCCGGATACGGCAATAAAAGGAGTTAGTCCCCTTAATTGTTCGATACGATAAGCGCCACTTAATTCGAGTCCCGCGTAGCGCTGGCTCGACTTATCCGCCGATTTTCTCTCGCAACCATACAAGTTTTCTGGAGAACCCGGCGGGAATTGGGCAACACTGCCGGGACAGGTAAATGCGCCTTCCACGTTACCAATCTGTCCGTACATTCGAACGCCGATAGTCCAGGGATCACGCTCGTACAAGGGGCGTTCCAGCGCGAATGCAAAGAGGTTTGGTTTGAGCCCAAAAATGCTAATGGGCGGCACGTAGGAAAGGGTCAGGGCAAATCGCCCCGGAAGCCCGAAAGTGATGCGTGGTCGGCCAAAAACAGGAGCTTTGTTCAGATCTTCTTCCTTGATACCATTGAAACCAATTTGTCGCTGCGCAGAACTGAGTTGGGGAATCCAGTCCAATTCGACTCCACCTTCGATTGAGCCTAATGCTCGACTGCGCGGTACGCTGAGCCCCGATAGCAGTGTGATTGACGTAACGTAATTCATTGCCCATGCTTCAGGGCGATTGGAATGCAGAAACTCAGTCTCATTGATCACATCCTGTGCCAACGTTTGACCGCTGGGCACGATGGCCAAGAGACCGATGAGATACGCTTTAAGCCGCGATGATTTAACCATGAGTAATTGTCTATTATTAGCAGATATTTTATAAATTAATTTGCAGTAGAACTGCATTAATAATTCAATTTCGCTCAGGTTCTTAATGAGATCTTAGGTATTCTCAAGATTGCGTAGTGCAGTGGCAACCAGTTGAATCTAAAGAGCTATGATATTCCCAGATTATCGGAAATATATCCCATAAAATAGGTATAGACTAACGCATATTTTAAGTGTAATGTCAAACATGCATGTCTGTTTTATCGAATGGAGGTTTGTTATGTTGCGTCTCATACTTCTGTGGCTAATAAGTCTGTTTTTCGCGTCTTCGGTTACTGCAACTGCGGCAACAGTAACGGTAGATATCCAAAACTTTGTGTTCAACCCTAATACAATTACACTTAATGTAGGAGATTCAGTAAATTGGATTAACCGGGATGGTGCAGTACATAGTGCAACTCAGGATGCTAACTTATGGAGCAGCGATTTAAATACTGGTGAGTCATTTAATTTTATGTTTAATAACCCCGGCACTTACACATATTTTTGTCGATTCCACCCGTTTATGAGGGGTACTATTAATGTTTCAAGCCAAGGAACGATAGATCCGATATTATGCTTTTTTAGTTGGGTTGAGTCTAACTATTCCCAGTTTTTTGCGCCCGCAGGGAACGCAAGCTTATTGACTTTTCCGCCTTATACCTATCGCTATTATCCTGTAACAGATTCTTACTTAGCAGTTTCCTCTACGGACAATCATGTGTATTACATGTTTGGGAATGATGGCATCATACATGATGCGGGAGCGTTTTCCGATTGGCTTGGTACTGCCAGTTGCCAATAAAGCCGTGTGGGTTTTTATGTCGTTAAGTGTTAATGTATCAACAAATCCGGACAGCCCAGTTAAGGTGCTGAGATAAAAACTACGGTGTTGCTAAAGCCAAGTTAACAAACTACTGCGAATAATTTTATATGCTAAGTGTACTGCAATTTCTTAAATGTGATGACTCTTAAACCAACTGACACTGTAGATAAAGACCGAATCATTGTAGATACCTGTTTGCCAGAGGTTGAAAAAACATCTCCTAAAATACAGAATCAGCTTTTGGCGGCTTTGCCGCAGAATGAATTTGACGAGATCGCATCTTCATTAAAACTAGTCGATCTGGAAAGGGATCAGGTCTTGTGGGAAATGGATGAAAAACGTAAACATATCTATTTTCCCACTACGGTCATGGTTTGTATGCTCTACGACACTGAAGACGGTGATTCGATTGAGGTTGGGATGACAGGTCCGCAGGGTATGGTTGGTGTCGTAACGTTTGTCGGAGATGCCAGGATGGCTAAAAGAGCCGTTGTCATGAATCCTGGTCAAGCCTATGTTATGAAGGCTAATGATGTCGAGAAATATTTTGAGGAATTGCCGTGTTTTCAGGAAATCTGTTTATGCTATACACAGACACTGATTGTTCAGCTCTCTCAAGGCATAATCTGCAATCGCCTGCATTCTATAGATCAGCAACTTTGCCGATATTTGCTGATTTATAGCGACACGCTGCGATCCACAGTCTTTTATTTGACTCAGGCGCGCATCTCAAATGTCCTGGGTGTGCGCCGTGAAAGCATCTCCACTGCGGCTGCTCAACTTCAGGCTAAAGGACTTATAAAATACACGCACGGTAAAATAGAATTGCTTGATCGGAAGGGCTTGTTGGCTGCCACCTGCGAGTGCTACGAAGTCGTTATGGAGCAAAACGAAAGAATACTTGGCAAGTATTTCTCCCAATAAGTAATGCTTAATGTCTGATGCAAGTTTCCAGTTTTACCAGATATAGTTGCCGCATTACTGCTGTTCGTGCCTAATCGGGGTCTTATGTGATGCGAAAACGATCTGCTCATTATTGCTGAGTCTTATTGCCAGGCCGGGGTAAGTTCGCATCAAGAGGGGTGGGCTCAGCCACCCAGAAACCTTGTGCATAATCGACACCGATATTTTCCAGAGCTTGTAGTGTTTGATCATTTTCTACCCATACGGCGATGGTTTTAAGCCGCATGATATGGCCGATGTGATGAATTGATTCAACCATTGCCAGGTTGACTGTGTCGGTAAGCATATTTTTGATTAATTGACCATCTATTTTCAGATAGTCAAGTGGGATATCCTTTAAATAACTGAACGATGATAGGTTGCTGCCAAAGTCATCGATGGAGATGCGACAGCCTAATTCCTTCAGGGTAGTGACGAAATGCATGACATGCTTTAAATCGTTCAACGCGTCTTGTTCGCTGATTTCGAAGCAGATGCAGGCGGGATCCAGTTGGCTGGCTTTAATACTATTTATCGTGAGATTAAGGAAATCTTCGCTTTCCAGTGCTTGCCCGGATATATTGATGGTGTAGATCGCATTGGCTGTGTGTGCCGAGTTTGTCCGTATTAGCTGCAATGATTGCTGTACCACCCAGCGATCAATGAGCAACATTTGATCATGCCGCCGGGCGGCAGGTAGAAATGCACTGGGCATAATCAGCTGACCGTTCTCATCCTTCAAGCGTAATAAGATCTCACCCTGTTGTTCTTGCTCTGGATGTTCCGAGATTAACCGGATTGGTTGGTAGTAAAGTTGAAAGTGTCGTTTTTCTAGAGCATTTTGAATGCGAGGTAGCCATTGTATTTCGGTGGAATCATGCAGGTGATGACCGGATTGATACACCTGCACTCGGTTGCGTCCTTGTTCCTTGGCGGCATAACAGGCGCTGTCAGCTGCATTGAGCGCATGTTCAATATCATGGTTTCCATGAGTGATGGGGAATATTCCGATGCTCACGCCAATAGTGAAAGTTTTGCCTTGCCACCGGAAACGGAAGCTTTGCACCAGTTCACGCAATGTGTGCGCTACTTGTAACGCCTGATTTCTAGGGCAGTGTTCAAGGATAACTGCAAATTCATCACCGCCCAGACGTGCCAGCGTGTCTCGTGTGCGCAGCTTGGAATGCAACAATGCGGTTATCTGGCGCAACAATTTGTCACCGGCGCTATGGCCGCAACTGTCGTTGATGATTTTGAATTGATCGAGGTCGAGATAAAGCAGCGCATGTATGTCATTTTTGCGCGTGGATATCAGAATTTTGCTGAGACGATTCTCGAATTCCTTGCGATTGAGCAGACCGGTCAGTGAATCATGTGCGGCTTGATAGGCAAGCTTTTGTGTTAGTTTGCGCTGTTCTGTTACGTCGCGGAAAGTTATCACGGTACCAATCACGTGCTTTTGTTCATTCTGGATCGGGGCTACGGCGTAATCAATGATGTACTCTTTTTTCTCTCGGTGGATCAATATGCATTCACGGTGCTTGTGAGAGTTTTTGGACTCATTTAAGTGATTGGCCAGTGGATTTTTGGTCGGCTCCTGAGTAGTTATGTCCATGATGTTGAATACTTTCGGTAGCAGAGTGTCGTGCATTTCTTCATTGCTCCAGCCGGTTAGTATTTCTGCGGTTGGGTTTAGAAAAGTAATTTTTCCACTGGTATCTGTGGTGATGACTGCATCGCCGATACTCGCTAATGTGATTTGAAATAGCTCTTTTTCCTGGTGCAGGATATCGTTTGATATAGTGAGTGCTTCGGTGCGTTCTGCAACTCGTTGCTCCAGTTGATTCTTGGTTTGAATCAGGCGTTTTAGCAGCTGAATGTTATTAAAACGTAATTTGAGTGAATTTGTGATTGTTTGGTGTAGTTGGTGCGAAATTCTACCCATGGTAAATACAAACAGTAAATAAGTAAGCGCGATGATCATCTGAATGTTACTTTCGTGCGTGATGACCTGATAGGTGAAAGGAAGCACAACGGGTATCGAAAAGGCTAAAAAGGCGCCTTTATACGACGATAAGGTAGCCATTGCGCCTGCGACTATGCCACCCAGTAAGTACGCCAGAAATAATTGATGGGTTGCACTGCCGGTAACAAAAAAAATGCTTCCAGCGGAACCCCATAGTATCCCCGCTAATAATACGCTAATATAAAACCAATGCCCCCAAGTTACTGATTCGGCAACGGATGGGTTTTTTCGAAAATAGGCTCTGACCAACAGAAATCTTGCGAAAGTGAGGGAATAAATTGCCGCCAGCCAGCCTAGAAGCCAGCCCTTTCCGATTAGATCCCAAAAAATAAGAGTCAACGCAGCAGCAACAACCAATGTGACAAATAATGCCTTAGGAGCTTGCTGGTAAGCTAGTTTGATTTGCTCGGCCAGTAATGAGCCAGAATGGTTGGGGGGAGGTTGAGAATTCACATTGCGATTATTGAACCTTGGCTCCATATAATAAAGCTTTTTACGGGAGAACTATGGAGATTGTAGGGGCATTACTAAATGTTTGCCAATGAATCTGCAATAGTTAATTTGGAGTAAAGATACACAAAGCTTTTCAACAACTTGAAATCTGACAGTAAATGTGCAATCTTCTATGGCAAGATGTTGATAATGTATAAGATAAAAAGTATTCATCATATTAGAAGTCAGAAGATTCTTATATATACTTAATATTTATTTTAAGTAAAGTTGGCTGCTCTATTGCACATGCCGGGTAGGACGCTGGATAAAAATTACAGGAGCATACTCATTAAAATGAGACGTATCGCAGCTAGTTTATTTTGTCGGAAGTTTCTGTCTCGCGCTGGTTTCATTTTACTCGTGGTCTCAGCGCCGGTATTCGGTGCCGGCATTGCTGTGATGGAGCAAAGTGTCAAGGAATTGGGGCAGGCATTCTCCGGTGCACCCACTAATACGAGTGACGGCAGTATGGTGTTCTTTAATCCGGCTGCGATGAGCCAGGTGCGCGGTAAATTGATTTCAGTTGCGAGCTACTATATCGCACCGTCTGCAACTTTTCATAATAGTTCTTCGCAATTGAGTCCGCAATTGGGCGGCGCACCGCTTACGGGCGGGGATGGCGGAGATTCTGCGCAATCGGTTTTTATTCCGAATTTTTATTATGTGCAGGAGTTGTCAAGCCGCGTAGCCTTCGGTTTTGGATTTAATGTACCTTATGGCATGCGCAATAGCTATGATTCGGACTGGAAAGGACGCTACCAAGCCATTGATTCAGAAATTCTGACTATTAATTTGAATCCATCTTTGTCGTTCAAGGTAACCGAAAAATTTTCTCTAGGTGCCGGTTTTAACGTACAGTACCTGCGGGCCAAGCTAACCAACGCAATTGATCTAGGGCCGGCATGCTTTTTATTGCAGGGAGCATTGCCATGCCTCAGCCAGGGGATTTCACCGCAAACTGCGGATGGACATGTCTCGCTCAAGGGCGACAGTGTCGGTTTTGGTTACAATTTTGGCGCATTCTACACGCTGACACCTGATACTCGATTCGGTGTCAGCTACCGTTCTCGAATTGCCCATGACGTGAAAGGGGATGCAAATTTCACGATACCGGATAAAGCCATCGCATTGACGCAAGGTAATATTCTGGTGGACACTCATGCGGTTACTTCGGTGACTTTGCCAGACTCGGTCTTGTTCGGTTTCTCGCACCACCTCAATCCGCGTTGGGAAGTTTCTGCCGATGCGTTATGGACGCATTGGAGCTTGGTTCGAGAATTCAGGACAAATTTCTCTTCATCACAATCCGATGATGTGCAAAATCTGAAATGGAACGATACGTGGCGCTATGCTTTTGGGGTTAATTATTTTTCCACAACCAATAAGTGGATACTGCGAACAGGATTTGCTTATGATGAAACGCCGATTCCCAATGCACAACACAGATCGCCCCGAATTCCCGACAGCAACCGCTATTGGCTGACCGCCGGCTTTACTTATGCAGTTCGGAATAATATTTTTATTCACGGTGCGTATGCACATCTGTTCATGGATAACCCCTCGATCAGTCGAAGGGGTGTGACTGGAGATTTTCTTTCTGGGCAGTTTTCTGAACAAATCAATATTGGTGGTCTACAACTAGACTGGCGTTTCTAGTCCTAACAGGCCAATGAGAACTATCTGCATTATCCTATAATGTTGCGTCCATCGGTGTGAGTGTGATGGATAAATTTTATAACCAAATTTCGGGATTAATCAATGGACAAAAACATACGCCTTAATTTCTGGTTTTTTACCCTGGCACTAATGTCTTTGCTGTTAGTACAAAATTTATATAAGCAATACAATAAGGTTGAGCCTATTCCCTACAGCCATTTCCAGGATTTGTTAGAACAGGGGCGGGTGGCTGAGATCGCCATTACCGAGAACCAGATCTTCGGAACATTGAAAGAAATGCACGCGGATGGTTATAAGGATTTTGTCACCACCCGGGTGGAACCCGAGTTAGCGGAGATCCTGGATAAATATCATGTGGTCTATACCGGTGTGGTGCAAAGCACCTGGTTGCGTGATTTATTATCCTGGATTGTGCCGACAGCAATCTTTGTCGGAATCTGGCTGTTCGTGATTCGCCGTATGGGGAGCAGCATGGGAGGCGGATTGATGTCGATCGGTAAGAGTCACGCCAAAGTGTTTGTGGAGAAGGAAACCAAGGTGACTTTTGCTGATGTGGCGGGTGTCGATGAAGCCAAGGAGGAGTTGGTTGAGATTATCAATTTCTTAAAAAATCCAGCGGATTACGGTCGTTTAGGCGGACGAGCGCCGAAAGGTATTTTGCTGGTGGGGCCGCCCGGAACTGGCAAAACGTTGTTGGCTCGTGCGGTGGCAGGTGAAGCTGGAGTGCCGTTTTTTTCCATTTCCGGCTCGGAATTTGTTGAGATGTTTGTCGGTGTCGGCGCGGCTAGGGTGCGTGATTTGTTCGAACAAGCGAGACAAATGGCGCCCGCGATTATTTTTATTGATGAACTGGATGCGTTGGGACGTGCTCGAGGTGCCTATGGCTTGGGAGGAGGGCATGACGAAAAAGAACAAACTCTGAATCAGTTGTTGGCCGAGCTGGATGGTTTCGATTCCAGTAGTGGCATCGTGTTATTGGCAGCGACCAATCGGCCGGAAATTCTTGATCCGGCATTGCTGCGCGCTGGGCGATTTGACCGCCAAGTGTTGGTGGATCGCCCGGATAAAATTGGGCGGGAACAAATTCTTGATGTACATGCAAAAAAAGTAAAATTGCACAGCGACGTTAGAATTGAAGAAATTGCAGCGCTAACGCCGGGGTTTACCGGGGCGGATCTGGCGAACCTCATCAACGAAGCGACTCTATTAGCGACCCGACGTGCCGCACCATCGGTCACAATGGCGGACTTCAATAATGCCATTGAGCGCATCGTGGCAGGATTGGAAAAACGTAACCGTTTGCTGAATCCCGATGAGCGCCGTGTAGTGGCGTTCCATGAACTTGGACATGTCATGGTGGCGCTGGCGCTTCCAGGAACCGACGAAGTACACAAAGTTTCCATCATTCCACGCGGTGTTGGCGCGCTGGGCTACACCATTCAGCGTCCGACTGAAGACCGTTATCTGATGACTCGCGTGGAGCTGCAAAACAAAATGGCTGTGCTATTGGGTGGGCGTGCAGCCGAGCAGATCGTGTTTAACGAAGTGTCCACCGGTGCGGCAGACGACCTGGTGCGTGCCACTGATATTGCTCGTGCCATGGTGTTGCGGTATGGCATGAGTGATGCTTTAGGTAATGTTGCATATGATCGGGAACAGTCGGCATTTCTACAACCCAATGTTCCTGTGCCACAAAGTCGCAACTACAGCGAAGAAACCGCCAACAAGATCGATATTGCAGTGCGTGTGCTGGTTGATCAAGCCCTGGAACGTGCAATCAATATACTTCAATCCAACCGTGGGTTGCTTGATCAAGCTGCGCAAGAGCTATTGCAAAAAGAAACACTCAATCAACCTGAAATACTTAAATTAAAGCAAACGATTGTCTTCCCAGTGCATCGCATTGACAAGCCCGGACTCCAGATTGATTAATGGGCTTATCTCTTTGAATTATATCGTTGCTCCATCGAAATTTTATTCGTAACTGATTAATGTAAATTGAAATGATTCTGCATTGGTTAACTGCATTTGTATGTTATTGAGAACGGTAGATGCATTGATCATCGCTGATGGAATGCGTAATTGACCGCTTGTGCTCGAGAATGTGGCGATATTGAGTGGTTTATTATTCAGCGATGCCACACTGTCTGGGTCGAGTTCAAATACAATCGAAGGGCTATCTTGAATCAACCGTAAGCTGACTTCCAGTGCATCGCCCGTTCCGATATCCACTGCAAAACTCAAAATTCCTTGACTGAAAATGCTTGTTGCATCAATGAGCACAACATCATTTATCCGCACCAAATTTTTAAGCGAGGCAGCTGATGAGCCATCATAATCTTTCAATGGTGTTGCAGCGAAGCTGCCTCCAAAGTTACTTATGGGGAGTGCTTCAATAGCATCGAAGACATTCATTCCATCAAAAATAACGCGACCAAATACGGTAAAGCCACCATTTTGATTATCCAGATTCAAGGAATTGTCATTTAAGTTAACAAACCATTGACTGGTTGCGCTGTTGGGGTCGCCGCCAAGTTTTGCCATGGCGACGGTTCCGCGTGTGTTGGAAATTTTAAATTCATTGATGATCGGAGCAAAAGTATTTACAGCAGTGAGTGATTCGCCAGCGGTACCAGAGATAATTTTAAAACCGCCGCCTTGAACGACAAAATCAGGAACGCTGCGATGAAAGATGCTATTTATGTAGGTGGCACGATTAATGTAGTTAATAAAGTTGGTTGTTGTGATCGGCGTCTGCGTTTCAAAAAGCTCAATACAAAATTGCCCCATATTGGTTGTAAAACAGGCGACCCGGTTTGCGTGCGTAATGGGGGAGGAAAAAAATAGGCAGACAACCAATACGGTTTTATACAAGGCAGGACTGAGGCGCATGATGATAGGATATTTTTGAATGAGTTGAAATTGGATTTTACTGATAGATGCTTAACCGAGGCAATACTTTTATTTGTTTTGGTTAAGCTGCAGTTTTGTACTAATGAATTTTAATAATGTAACGAGAATTAGTGGCTCCTCAAATCAATGTGGAAACAGAGAGTAATTGTGAAGCATTTTGTTCTGATAAAGATATTTACATATTAATGATTTTGTGTTTTTCTCAGTTCGGAGCTTTCTTCAATAGCATCCAACATCATAGCTGCTACATTAAATCCCGTTTGCTGTGTAATTTCTTGCATTCCCGTAGGACTGGTCACATTAATTTCGGTTAAATAGTCTCCGATCACGTCCAATCCAACCAGCGTCAAACCATTTTTAGCTAATTCTGGCCCTAGCGATTCTGCAATTTCCTTATCGCGCGCCGAGAGTGGTTGTGTTTTTCCGGTACCCCCCGCAGCGAGATTGCCACGTGTTTCGCCGAGTTTCGGAATGCGCGCTAAAGCAAAAGGTACCGCTTTGCCGGCAATGAGTAGTATACGTTTGTCACCTTGGGCAATTTCAGGAATGAAACGTTGCACCATGATGGTTCGCGTCCCATAGTGAGTCAGCATTTCGAGAATCACGCTGATATTATAGTCTGCAAGATGGACACGAAACACGTTGGCGCCACCCATGCCATCCAGTGGCTTTAAGATAATGTCTTGATGAATACTAAGAAATTCTCTAATTAAATGTGCCTGACTGGTTACTAACATAGGTGCAATAAATTGTGGAAATTTAGTAATGGCAAGCTTCTCGTTGTGGTCGCGAACACTGCTGGGGCTGTTAATTACCCAGGCGCCCTGAGCTTCAGCCAGTTCCAGCAAGTACGTGCTGTAAACATATTCCATATCAAACGGCGGGTCTTTACGCATCAATACAACGTCAAATTCGTGCAAAGGAATTGCAGAAATATCACTAATTTTGTACCAATGCCCATTCGATGTTGCTGGATTTGTGAGTGACAACACACGTGAGAAACCTGTGACAACATGATTGATCAATGCAATATCATGTTGATAAAGTACGGATATCTGGTGGTTTCGAGCAATGGCTTCACAGATCAAGGCATAGCTTGTGTCCTTATCAGTTTTAATGGAATCCAACTGATCAATGATAAAGGCAAACTTCATGGCACAGTTTATGCGGAATTTAATTTTGCATCAGCAGAATCGGTTTGTTGCAATTCTAATGCGGCGGCTAGTAGTGCCAAACGCGCCACAACACCATAGGCATAAAAGCGATTCGGAATAATGTTTGACTGGGATGCATTTGGTTCCAGGCAGGTGGTTTCAAATGCCAGCGGCACAAAATGCATGCCGGGAGCATTCAAGTTTTCATCAATGCCGCGCCCGGTATGAACGCGATAAAAACCGCCGACGACGTGGCGATCAATCATATAGATGACTGGCTCCGCTACCGCCTGATTGATCGTTTCAAAGGTGTAAACACCTTCTTGCACCAGTACATGGGAGACTTGTAATCCTTCTTTCACTACAGCCATTTTATTGCGCTGCTTGCGGTTGAGCTTATAAATATCCGAACCGTCTTTTACGGTCATGATTCCCATTCCGTAGGTTCCTGAGTCAGCTTTGACAATGACAAATGGATCTTCCTTGACACCATATTGTTGATATTTCTTCTTGATCACCGAGAGAATTCGATCAATAGCGGCTGCTACACATTCTTCTCCTTGTTTGTCATGAAAATTAATTTCTCCACATGAATTAAAGCGGGGATTGATTAACCAAGGGTCAATGCCAATTAATTCCGCAAATTCAAGCGCAATGCGATCATAAGCAGCAAAGTGGTTAGATTTAAGGCGCGTTGCCCAACCGGCGTGTAAAGGTGGGATCACGACTTGATTCAAATTTTGTAAAATTTCAGGAATGCCAGTTGATAGATCATTGTTAAGTAATACGGCGCAAGGCTCAAAATTTGCGACACTTAATTGATTGTTTTTTCGAATGATAGGCTCAAGTTTAATAGACTGACCATCTGGAAGATCAATATGGGCTGCTGTGGTGATTTCCGGCAATAAGGTGCCGATACGTACATTCAACCCGGCTCGCTGCATGATATTTTGCAACGTGGCAATATTTTGTAGATAAAAAATATTGCGTGTGTGATTTTCCGGGATCAACAATAAGCTATGTGTATCCGGGCATATCTTGTCGATAGCATTCATCATCGCTTGCACACATAAAGGAATGAACTCCGGGTTTAGATTGTTAAACCCACCGGGAAACAAATTGGTATCAACCGGTGCTAATTTAAAGCCACTGTTACGTAAATCAACAGAACAATAAAACGGCACTGCGTATTCGCGCCATTTTCCCCTTATCCAATGTTCAATAGTTGGCATGGCATTAATGATACGATTTTCGAGGTCAAGAATAGGACCGCGCAAGGCTGTGGAAAGATGAGGTACTGGCATTTTATGTTGAATTATTGAACCAGAGCCATTATACCATTATGGTTTAAATAGATTGTGATCAGTCCGATCCTCAAGTATCTTATGTTTTTCATATATTTCCTGATGCTATTTGCTTGTCATGGTTAATCCGCTGCAACCAGTTCTAATTTTATTGGCCATCGCAGTTCTGGCCGTGGTCGTTTTTCGACTATTGCGCTTACCTCCAATGCTAGGTTATTTGTTGGCAGGTGTCAGTATTGGGCCGCATGCTTTAGGGTGGATTTCGGATAACGAAGAAACGCGCCATCTGGCTGAATTTGGTGTGGTCTTTCTGATGTTTAGTATTGGCCTTGAATTTAGTTTGACTAAACTTATTGCCATGAAACGCATTGTATTTGGCTTTGGAACGGCGCAAGTGGTAATCACGATTTTGGTAGTTATCGTGATTGCGTGGTTGCTGCAATTGGATTGGCGCATTGGATTGGTGCTCGGAGGGGCTTTGGCCATGTCATCCACTGCTATTGTAAGCAAAATGCTGGCTGAACGGGCTGAACTTAATACATCACACGGAAGGCAAATAATAGGTGTATTGCTTTTTCAGGATTTAGCGGTTATTCCATTGCTCATTATCATACCCGCATTGAGGGTTGAGGTTGATGCGGATACCAACGATTTTAGTACTATGCTGACGATCGCAATTGTGAAAATCGTTATTGCATTGACATTTATTTTATTCATTGGCCAAAAGCTCATGCGTCCATGGTTTCACTTAGTTGCTAGGCAGAAATCTTCGGAGCTGTTTGTTTTAAATGTATTGTTGATTACTCTTGGGTTGGCGTGGATGACGGAGTCGGCTGGCTTGTCACTGGCTTTGGGTGCATTCCTTGCAGGCATGTTGATTTCCGAGACAGAATATCGCTATCAAGTTGAAGACGATATCAAACCATTTCGAGACGTATTATTAGGCTTGTTTTTTGTAACTATTGGCATGTTGCTGGACATGCAGGTGCTTATAGAGAATTTTTTCTGGGTATTTGTCATTCTGATTACGCTCATTGTTTTTAAAATTATCGTGATTACTGGTTTGTCGCGCTTATTCGGTGCTGAGTCCAATGTGGCGATAAGAACAGGATTAAGTTTAGCGCAAGGTGGTGAATTCGGGTTTATTTTGCTGGCGCAGGCGAGTGCAGTAGGATTAATGGAGAATTCAATTCTCCAGCCCGTTTTGGCAGCGATGGTGCTGTCGATGTTTGTTGCGCCATTCCTGATTGAATATAGTGAGCCAATGATTCAGCGCTTTTGCGGCTCGGATTGGATGCATCGTGCTATGCAAATAACATCCATCGCAACACAAACTATGGTGACACAAAATCATGTCATTATATGCGGCTATGGGCGAAGTGGGCAAAGCATAGCGCGTATTTTCGAGCAAGAAGCAATACCGTTTGTTGCATTGGACCTTGATCCGCAACGTATACATGAAGCGACCAGTGCAGGAGAGTCAGTTGTTTATGGCGATGCAGCGCGTCGTGAAGTATTAATTGCAGCAGGGTTGATGCGTGCAAGAGTATTGGTTGTGAGCTACTCCAATACCATTTCGACCTTAAAAATTTTGAAACATGTGCAGGAATTGCGTCCAGAGCTGTCTGTTGTCGTTCGAACTCGTGA
>NZ_JALHQJ010000077.1 GCF_022842015.1 Nitrosomonas sp.
TTGAGGGCTTGTTTCAACTGCCCAAACGTTGCCAGATCCTGATAGTCGCCATCTACGTATTGGAGTTGTGCAGACAGTTTGGCGAACGCATCTGCATCAATGCCACCATTGTGCTCTAAACTGTCGCGTGCGCGTTCACGCAGTTTGTCCAGCGTCCAGCCCGAACGCGCCACGCCAATGATAGGCACATCCAGATGATTGCGTTGAATCATGGCTTGCAACGCGGGAAATATTTTTTTGTAAGCCAGATCGCCGGTAGCCCCAAAAAAAACAAATGCATCGGAATGCGCTAATTCCATATTCTTCTCCTTGTGCTCAAGTCTTTTTTTCTATATGGCCACCGAATTCATGCCGCATAGCAGACAGTATTTTATTGGCAAAATCAGCATCTCCGCGTGAGCTGAAACGTTCATACAACGCCGCACTTAGCACTGGAACTGGTACCGCTTCATCAATCGCTACTTCAAGCGTCCATCGTCCTTCACCCGAATCGGACACCCGGCCGGAGAAATTGTCTAAACCTGGGTCAGACAGTAGCGCTGAAGCAGTCAAATCCAGTAACCATGAGCGAACCACGCTGCCACGGCGCCAGACTTCCGCGATCTCGGTCAGATCCATGTCATACTGGTAATATTCCGGGTTACGTAGTGGCGTTGTTTCGGCGTCTATGTCATGAGTCCGTTTTCCGATATTTGCATTATGCAGAATATTCAACCCCTCAGCGTATGCTGCCATCACCCCATATTCAATCCCGTTGTGGACCATTTTGACAAAATGGCCGGCACCATGGGGACCGCAATGAAGATAGCCCTGTTCAGCCGTGCCAACACCAGATTGCCGGCCTGGCGTTGGCGGGGCTGCGCCAACACCAGGAGATAACGTGGTAAAAATCGGGATAAGTTGTTGCACGATCTCATTTTCGCCACCAATCATCAAACAATAACCATGTTCAAGGCCACTGATTCCGCCACTTGTGCCGACGTCCAGATAATGAATGCCTTGCTGTTTCATTTCATCACTTCGTCTAATGTCATCATGATAATGAGAGTTACCACCATCGATCACGATATCGCCCTCTTCGAGGAGCGGCACCAGTTGTGCTAGTAACCGGTCAACCAACGCAGTAGGGATCATCAACCATATTTTTCGTGGCTTAGTCAGCCGATCTACCATGTCTTCAAGTGAAATTGCACCAATCACACCGGTTAACGCAAGTTTTTGAACAGCATCTGTATTAACATCATAAACCACACATTCATGGCTACCCTGCGCCAAACGACGAACCATATTTGAACCCATTCGCCCTAAACCTATCATGCCGATCTGCATTGATCCCTCCTTATGTTAATCAACAAAAATAGATAATTGCCATTAATCCATAATCCATCTCGCTGCGAAGTTTTTTCTGTCAGCGCTCCCACAACCAGAAACCTCCCGTAAAGGCATCGGCATTGCTTCCTTTCCGACAGCGATGTGGCAGTTTCTTCAGTTTTTTGACGTTTCCGCCGCCAAGAACAGTTTCGTCCGGAAGTAGGGCTGTGGTCAATCGTTCGATGACGTCGGCAACTCGTTAGCGCCATTGCATAAGTGCCTAGAACTGAGTAGCAAAGAATGTGTGCACTTGAGACCAAATCTCCGTGTTGCATCATTGTAATCCCAGCGTTGTATCATAGCTGTGCGAGATTTATTCAATTTGCCGGTAGTGCGAATCAAATTAACCGAATTATTTGCACCTCTGCGAATGCGAGAAGACACTGCAGTTCCAGCCTGTGCTGCCCATACATGACGTAGCAGGTTATCAAACCGCTTGTGCAAAGGCAACACAAAGGGTAAATGGATATGTCCACCCAGTATCAGATCAGCGCCGGCACTAGACCAGTCGTATATTGCAGCTTCGTGTCCATGCAGTAAATTGGTTATATCTTCTTTAGATGTTACAGCCACCGGTTGATGCGTAACGACGATGCATAATTGTTCCTCAGAGGCACGGCTGAGACGTTGAGCCACACGCTCGCGTTGACGTGCTGAAACCTCGCCATCGACATGGCGCCAACGCCGTGTCGTATTTACACCAATAACCAGCAAAGTTTGCGAATCATATACCGGCTCGAGCTCTGGACCAAAGCT
The DNA here is from genome assembly GCF_022842015.1 of Nitrosomonas sp. Lineage (GTDB taxonomy): Bacteria > Pseudomonadota > Gammaproteobacteria > Burkholderiales > Nitrosomonadaceae > Nitrosomonas. Next base: position 2,128 of record NZ_JALHQJ010000077.1, read on the forward strand.
GCGGCAATGGTTGGCATACGGATCTATTAGACGGCCAACCAGGTTAAACAGTGGAATATCGTGATTCCCGGGAATAATAAGGGTGGCTGGCACGCCCAATCGATCCACAAACGACCGCGCAGCTTGAAATTGCGCGCGCTGTGCACGTTGCGTAATGTCTCCGGACAACACCACCAACTCGGACGGCATTGAGCGAATCAAGGTTTCCAGCGCGGACACAACTTCTGGCCGTTCAGTGCCAAAGTGAAGATCAGAGATTTGCCAAAGCATCGCCATGGATAAACTACAATTATTTTTTTGCGGCTGGCGCAGGCTTCAGAAGATAGAGTGCTTTATCGGCAACGCGAAACTCAATCGGCATGCGTAATTGTGTAACTTCACCGTCGGTTGCAACTTTGATAAGCTTTTTCCCAAAAAACCGTGCCGGTTTGACTAAAAGACTCTTGAACGAAAAACTCATTACATGATCGGCATCTCCGAGTTGCCCCAACGCGCCACGAAAACCCAATCCGATCATCGTTAGTGTGTTAATCGGGCGGATCGCGATTGCGGTGAGCTCACCTTGATCAGTTTTGGATGCTTCTTCAATACCGATCTGTTCCAGTTGCAACCGGTTATTACCGACGAACAGCGTCGGTGTATATAGTGTGCTGACTTTCCCCTGGCGCTCAATCGTTAGGGCTAACCGGCGATGGTAACGTAGCACTGTATAAAGACCTGATACCCATGCCACCCAGCGATTGCGACCGAGCTTTCGCTTATAAGTCTCGCGATCTTCGAGCAGCTGTGGATAGAGTCCTAAACTGGCGTTAACCAAAAACACGCGCTCATTGACAAACCCGACTTGTATGGGATAGGCCAGCGCTCCTAACAGCATCCTAGTAGCCGCGGCTGTGTCTTCAGGTAGGTTGTGTGTCCGTCCGAAATAATTAAAGGTACCTTGCGCGATAACACCAAAGGGGCAACCGCTACCTATGGTGGCTTGTACCATGGCATTAATGGTTCCATCGCCGCCAGCAGCAACTACAATCCCGCTACGTTCACGTGCGCGACGAACAGTGTCTCGCGCCACGTCTGCAATAGTCTCGGACCGGGTTACCATAAACAACTCGAATTCACGACCCGCCTGGTTCAGCTCAGCTTCGATAATATTACGAGCAGTGACAGCCTCCTCGCTACCCGATGACGCATTAAGTACTATGAAAAATGGTGCTGAAGGATCAACATTAATGGGATTTGCAACACTTTTATAATGCTGTTCTGCGTCAGGCACTAATGTTGTCGTTGTCAGCATGCTGATCGTCTCCTTAGTAACAAAATTTTCGTATTGGTTTTTAATTGTCATAATTGATATGACGAGTGACACTAACTATGTTAACCCGATTAAGAGCGAAGCAACAATTGGACGATCTATAGAGTTTCTGCTAAAAAGTCATATTTGATGCCACCTGACATGCAACAGGCCAGTAGCAGTAGAGCGTGGATGAGCCGACACATCAAGATGCCGTGCCACATCTTCAACAATTTTTCTGGGTCGGTTTACAGGGCGCTTTTTTTGCTGATATTTTCAAAGATTGGTTCATTTGCGATCATGCTGCATCAGGCCCTGCATTGGGCTATTCGCGGATGCGGGTAATCACGCGCTTGAATATAACGATAGCACCAGACACGGTAGTAGAAAGTTGAACCGACTCTCATCAGTGCAGAAGTTGATGTCCTGGACCAAGGACTTCGTACCAATGCCATCCCTGTTTATACTTGATCGCAATTATTGCTTGAATCTATCTACTTTTAACACACTACTATTAGCAAGAAACAGTAAAATTCACATGCTAGCTTTTAACCCAGATTTTCCATTAGGAAAATTTATGATGGAAGCAAATAAGATGGTCTATTGAATATAATCTAGTTTCCTAAATTATCGCCGTCTGTGTTTACAATTATTTTGACTAAAATTGCTTGTGTTATTTATTGGCTGCTCGTCATTGAAAGATTTCTGATAGAAAGTCTGGGTTTAAGATACTAAACGTACATTGATTATTTTGCAGCTTGCTTAAAATGTTCCACCGCATCTTTTGCAGATTTCTGCGCTGCCTCGACATCATCGTTCTGACCTTCCTTGATTGCATCAGATAAGCATTGAATGCCTTCATCAAGGTGTTTACGGTTAATTACTTTATCCGAATCACTTTTTGACGCATTTGCATATTTTTTTGCTTCTGCTGCATGTTCTGCAATCGATTTTCCTTTCTCAGACTTCATCGCAGCTTCAGCATGTTGAATTGCTTGATCTAAATTACTAGGTGCCGCTAATGTGCCCAAAGATAAAAAAGCCATAAGCAAAAAACCTGAGAATAATGTAATAGTTTTCATATTTAACTCCAATTAATTTTAATTTGAAGCGATGATGGCTATCACCGCTCGCTTATATGTATATATTTTTAAGAAGAATTGGTCTGTACGATAGCGAACATAGGTATCTAGTCGCCCCTGAAATACGCCCAAGCAATTGATAGTAAGAAGCTGACCCTGTCACCAGAAATATAATGCTATTTTGACATTTATAGTTGTTATGATCATTCAAAAACAGAGTATTTATGCTTAACATCCATTGCTTGGGCGTGTTTCATGGGCGACTATTTATTGTCCTTGCCGCATCATTGCTCACCATCGTTTTCCATAAACTTGGGATTTAATGACAATGAAATCACCATCAACACCATTAGAAGTCAATATGACAACCAAAACTGATATCCCGCCCCCGCCAATCCTCATATTATGGTACGTGATCTTACAATGGCCTGTGGTGGATGCGTAGCGTACCTTTAGAGGACAACACTAGTTGCTGCAAGATTAGGTTTTCATATTTCTAGAGGACAGGTTTATTTCGCAATGACATTTGCGGTCGTGGTTGAAGTGTTGAATATACGAACAACGCACTCGCTAAACACTCAGTCGATCAAACTCAATAAGAAAATCAAAGCAACCAACCAACCAACCAATAAAGTTAGGAAAATGAGGTTTATTTGTCAAGCTAACCCCGGCAATAGATTGCGCAACCCACCCACAATAAATTCGACCGACATGGCTGCCAGCATCAGTCCCATAACCCGCGTTGTTACATTCATTGCGGTTTGGCTCATACGATCCCCAATTTGTGGAGCGAAATGCAATATACCCCAAATAATTAGCGCCACTAACAGACAGATAATAAAAAGAACCAGTTTGTCAATTGCTCCTTCTGTCTGATTGCTAAATAAGATAATGGTACTCATCGAACCGGGCCCTGCTAGTAAAGGCATCGCAAGGGGAACAACCGCAACCGACGGGCTTTCGACAGCCTCTCGGTCTTCTTCAGGCGTGTGTCCGGTTCGATTAATTTTCACCTGTAGCATGCTGAAGGCAATAGACATAAGCAGTATGCCCCCTGCTACTCTGAAAGCATCGATACTGATACTGAAGAAAGCTAAAATTGATTGGCCTAACAACATGGCCACAATGAAGATACAGGCAACCGAAAACGCAGTGGTGCGTGCTACCGCTTGGCGCCGATGTTTAATATTTTCCGTGAAGCTAAGGTAAAGTGGCACTACGCTTATCGGACTAACGATTGCAATCAAGCCGACAAACATGCGCGTGTATTCATTCCAATCCATTGACTACCTTTTATTATTTTACTTAGTTGAGGTAACTACCCCAAAGGGAGCTGAACGATACTGCACCCTTATTGTTTTAATTGCCTGTGTCCATTTGTGCAGCCCATTAAGCAGTGGTGTAGCTGAGCTTACATGATAATCTTTCGACACGAAACACTGGTTTCCATCAATAAGTGTGGAAATGTTGTGAATTGTTACAGCCTCAACCATCGGCATTATTTTCAAGGTTGATATGTGCTGTCAGAATGGAGTCCATCGGTTTAAGCAACAGGCAGATTTGCATAGCATTGCTGCGTAAATTGTGCTGGTGACAAATAGCCCAGCCTTTTCTGCTTTCTCGGTTGGTTATATAAAATATCTATAAACTCGGCAATCATCTGAATGATTTGTTGCCGTGTTTTGAATCTTTTACTACCTTCGACTGATGCAGGAGTAAAAGAACGCTCTTCCTGCTAAAGCACATTCGCCATTTTGTCCGGGTCGGCCAGAAGAATGGTTTGTCGCACAGCCAGCCACAACCGAAAGAATCAATAATACAGCCGCAATAATTTCTGTACGCATTTTTCATCTCATTAAGGTTGAAGCTCAATAATGCATTTCTGAAAAGCATTAGTCGTTGTCTCGCAAACCGGCTCCGGTGCATAAAATTGCTTAATTCTGGCTGTTCTCAGCCAGACAGTTGCAAAAACTGATTCGACTGGGTTTGTGGCTCTAATGTGTTGCCAGTTTTCTGCAGGATAATCATAGAGGGCCAGCATGGAATCTTTATCCTTTGCCAGACATTGCATCGCTTTCGGATATTTCGGGCTGAAACGCTCAATACAATTATCAAATGCTTGATACGTTTTTCCCATGGAGAAAACTGCAGGTTTCGTGAATTCTTTGATGAAAAAAATCAAATCACCCCAATTTACCTTTTATGGACGACCACCTTTTGAAGCTGCTGTTCCAAGATGGCGATTAGCGGGAATTTTTTAGGAACGACTAATTAACAACAATTAGATAGAAACTCTGGTTCTTGTTTGCTGGCACTGCATATTTTTCTAAGAAAATCAGATGATCTCGATGAGACAAATAATTGAAATTTCCATACCGCTCTTAGGATAGCAGCCATCCATCGCAATATTGAAAAGATTCAATTCTATACCCGTCTCATTGAATCAAAAAAATCAGAGTTGTTTTTGGTGCCTTTGATTTTATCTAATAAAAACGCCATTGCATCCATATCATCCATTGGATGCAGCAATTTACGCAACACCCAGATTTTTTGCAAAACTTCGGGAGCGATCAGCAATTCCTCACGACGTGTGCTTGATCGGTTCACGTTAATTGAAGGATAAATCCGTTTCTCAGCCATGCGGCGATCAAGATGAATTTCCATATTACCGGTACCTTTAAATTCCTCATAAATCACGTCATCCATCCGTGACCCGGTATCAATCAGGGCGGTTGCAATAATAGTCAACGATCCGCCTTCTTCTATATTTCGCGCAGCACCGAAGAAACGTTTAGGACGTTGCAATGCGCTTGCATCCACACCACCTGTCAGCACTTTACCTGATGCAGGCACTACGGCGTTATAAGCACGGGCCAGCCGCGTAATCGAATCCAACAGTATCACCACATCTTTCTTGTGTTCCACCAGACGCTTGGCTTTTTCAATCACCATTTCGGCCACTTGTACATGCCGTGCGGCGGATTCATCGAAAGTGGAAGAAATTACTTCTCCCCTGACAGAGCGGATCATTTCTGTCACCTCTTCCGGACGCTCATCGATCAATAGCACCATCAGAATTACATCCGGATGATTAGCTGCGATGGCGTGCGCGATATGTTGCAACATGACAGTTTTGCCTGATTTAGGGCTAGCTACCAGCAACCCACGTTGCCCCTTACCGATCGGAGCAATCAAATCGATAATACGGCTGGTAATGTTTTCTTCAGCTTTAATATCTCGTTCGAGTATCAATCGTTCATCAGGAAACAACGGCGTCAAGTTTTCAAATAGAATTTTCTGTTTAGAATTTTCTGGTGGCTCGTTATTAACTTTATCAACTTTCACCAGCGCAAAATAGCGCTCTCCGTCCTTAGGTGGACGGATCTCGCCATCAATTGAATCACCGGTATGTAAATTAAAACGCCGAATCTGGCTCGGTGAAATATAAATATCATCCGGACCAGCTAAATATGAAGTGTCTGGGGAGCGTAAAAAACCAAATCCATCCTGCAGCACTTCCAATGTCCCATGACCATAAATGTTCTCGCCCTTACGTGCCTGATTTTTAAGCAACGCAAAAATCACATCTTGTTTTCGCATTCGGTTGGCACCGTCAATTTCATTTTCGATAGCCATTTTCACTAATTCAGTGACATGTAAATTTTTTAGATCAAATAAGCGCATGAGAAAGCTCTTGAGAAAGAATACTTAGGAAAAAAGTAAGGATACTGGAAAGGAAAATGTTACAGATGGGATAATAATAAAAATCGTAATGTGGTCTTCATCAATGCATAGTCCACAAATCTATCTATTTTTAGACTAGCGAGTTTAAATGTGACTGTCAATAAACGCTGTTAACTGCGATTTTGATAGCGCGCCTACTTTTGTTGCTTCTATATTACCATTTTTAAAAAGCATTAATGTCGGGATACCACGAATACCATATTTAGGCGGTGTTAATTGATTCTCATCAATGTTCAATTTCGCCACTTTAAGCCGCTCTCCATACTCCTGCGCAATTTCGTCAAGTATGGGTGCTATCATCTTGCAAGGACCACACCACTCTGCCCAATAGTCAACCAGCACAGGAGCAGTCGACTGCAAGACTTCTGTTTCAAAATTATCGTCGGTAACGTAATGGATATGCTGACTCATAAAATCCCTCATTAAAATTATGCTATTTCTGGAATAGTAGTCCCAATATTATCTCTGAGACTGGGTACGTGATTGTTTGGAATAAAGCCGTAAAAGAGAGGTATAAATTACCAATCTGATTATGCTATAGAAAAAACTATTAAAAGGGAAGTAGCAATGCCCCAAAAAGTGTTTAAAAAACCAATTCGGTCAAATTTTCATACAAAAATTGCCCCAAAAATCAAGTCTCATGATCCCAATTGTTGAAATGCCACAATATGATCAACTTCAGGCTTGATACCTATTTTCTCACCAATAGCGTGATTATGATGACTGGGTACTAATGTTAACACTCGCGCTCCGCCAGCAAGGCGCAGCGTGTATAAAATCTCTGCACCACGAAATGCCTTGCACACTATTGTCGCCTGCAGTGAACTGTAGTCATCGTGGACGATATCATCCGGCCGTAACAACACATCGACGATACAACCATTCTCATGTTGATGAGGAGTCTCACTCTCTAAAATCCCCAGTTCGATTTCAATCTGTTGCGCATTAATCACTTTCCCTGGAAGAAATACGCCTTGCCCAATGAAGTTGGCAACAAACCGATTCGCCGGTCGATGATACAAATTGAAAGCAGTGTCCAGCTGTTGCATCTCACCCTGGTGCATGACGCCAATTTCGTCAGCTATCGCAAATGCTTCAGCTTGATCATGGGTAACCAGTATAGCGGTAATCCCTTGGTTCTTAATAATTTCGCGCACTTCGATGCTTAAGCGTTCACGCAAGCTGATATCCAGATTGGAGAAAGGCTCATCCAATAGCAACAACTCTGGCTTGGGCGCCAATGCGCGCGCCAGCGCCACGCGTTGCTGCTGCCCGCCCGATAATTCATGCGGATATTTTTTGGAAGCTACGGTCAAATGCACTACATGCAGCAACTCATCGACACGCCGCGCACGCTCCATTTTAGTTAAATGATGCAAACCAAAACCGATGTTGGCAGCCACATCCAGATGTGGAAATAACGCATAATCTTGAAAAACCATGCCAATACGTCTTCGTTCTGGTGGCACAAAAACATCTGCGCTACTGACACAAACAGCGTTCAGAAAAATTTCCCCGGACAATACCGACTCAAATCCCGCGATACAGCGTAATGCCGTAGTTTTACCGCAACCACTCGGCCCCAGCAAACAACCAATTTGCCCTTTCTGCAAAGACAAGGTTAAATCATGAATCACGGCCTGCTCACCATAAGCTTGCCGGACATTGTTCAATTGCAACAAGATAGTGCTCATTACTTAGATTTCAGTTTGACGCATGAATAAATATATCGGCATTAATCCAGCCAGTATCAGCGTAACCGCCGGTAGAGCCGCCTGCTCCCACTGACCTTCTGAAGTCATCTCATAGATTCGAACCGCCAGCGTATCCCAACCAAATGGACGGGTCATCAGCGTAATCGGCATCTCCTTCATCACGTCGACAAACACCAGGGTGGCGGCAGTAAAAATACCCGGTTTCAATATTGGAATATGTACAGTTCTGATCATCGCCCATCCATGCACGCCCAAACTCATCGCCGCCTCATCAATGCTGTGCGTGACCCGTTGCATTGCGCTGTCAATGGGATAATGACTCACGGCCATAAATCGGATCAAATAAGCAATCAACATAATGGCTAATGTACCCTGAATCAACTGACCTGTTTCCAGTTGAAACCAATGTAACGCCAATTCACTGAGCTGCCCATCGAGCCAGACCAACGGCACGTACACGCCAATTGCCAACACTGTACCAGGTAATGCATACCCAATGGTTGCAGTGCGCACTGCATAACGCGTAGCGGAATCAGGATAACGCCGCAACGCATAAACCATAGCAATTACAACCAGGCAGATCAATAAAGCCGCCAGGCTGGATAAGGTCAGGGAGTGCCAGAGAAATTCTAGGTAACGATCCATATCATAGTTCTGCGCAAACGATTGCACGGACCAGTAACCCAATTGTGCAACAGGCAGAAAAAATGCAAAAAATAATACACAGACCACAAAACCGGTAACCGCCCAATTATGCCAGCCTGCCAACTGAATACGTTGCGCTTTCGCACTGCTTTTCGCTTCCGCATAACGCATACGCGATCTGAATTGCTGTTCCAGCACAATCACAATAAAAACCATAACAATCAATAGGGAGGCAAGCTGAGACGCTGCTTGCAATGAGAACATGCTGAACCATGCTTTGTAGATAGCTGTGGTAAACGTATTGTAATTAAACACTGCGACGGTTCCGAAATCCGCCAATGTTTCCATTGATACGAGCATGATACCCCCAGCTATCCAGGGACGCGCCATCGGCAACACCACTTTGAAGAAGCCCTGCTTGCGGCTGAAACCGAGTGATTGTGCAACCTCCAATGAACGCTTGCCTTGGCTCAAAAAAGCATTCCGCGCCAGCAAATAGACATAAGGATAAAAAGCCAGGGTCATGACGATAATAACGCCCATCCTGCCACGTATATCCGGAAACCAGGACAAATCAGAATCCAACCAGGCACGCAATGTAGTTTGTATCGGCCCGGTAAAATCAAACAGACCTAATGCAACAAAGGCTGTCACATAGGCAGGGATCGCCATCGGCAATAACAACGCCCAGGAAAATAAACGTCGTCCGGGAAACTCATAAACAGCGGTAAACCAAGCCAGGCTGATGCCCAATAGCGCAGTTCCAACGATTACGCCCAATACCAGCCAGAACGTATTGAGCAACAAGGAAATCAGTGTGGTTTCAACCAGATGCTGCCAAATCTCACCTGCCGGCGCCAATACAGACGAAAAGATCACACCAACGGGCACCACTACCAATGCAGCAGCGACAAAAGGTACCCAGCGCCAACTGATCATCAAACGTTTGAAAAAAGATAGAACAGAAAAAATCTTGCGCATTCAGGAAACTGATTTGCTACCACCGCATGCGCCCTCTTACTCACGCCGTTTTACCGGTATCCTGCGCGATCCATCAGTTTTACGGCAGTCGTCTGCAATTCTCCGGCTTTAACCAGATTCATTGGATTTTGCTTAAAATCACCCCACGCTGCGACAAACGGATCAGCCGCAATTTCCGGATTAACCGGATATTCCATATTGACATCAGCGAAAAGGTTTTGTGCTTTAGCGGATGACAAGAATTCCAATAATTTAATGGCAGCCTGTTCATTGCGAGCATAGCGAGTGACTCCCGCGCCTGAAATATTGACATGCACCCCACTGTTATCCTGGTTGGGCCAGAAAATCGCCAACGGTAAATTGGGATCTTTTTTCATTAAACGGCCAAAATAATAGGTATTGACCAAAGTCACATCGCATCTGCCAGCAGCCACAAACTCTAATGCACGGGTATCATCGGATAACGGATCGGTTGCCAGATTGGCTACCCAGCCTTTAACAATCTTTTCCGTCTCAGCTTCGCCATGCTCAGCGATCATCATAGCCACAAGCGATTGGTTATACACTTTCTTTGAAGTACGTAAACAGAGCCGTTTGTTCCACTTGGGATCGGCCAGATTTTCATAGGTTGAAAGTTCCTCGGGTTTTACTTTTTTGGTGTTATAAACCAGAGTTCTGGCGCGTATCGACAGTCCAAACCACGCATTATCCGGATCGCGCAAATGCGACGGGATATTACTCTCAAGCACCTTTGATTTAACAGGTTTTAACAACCCTTTTTGTGCAGCTGCCCAGAGATTACCGACGTCCGCAGTTATCAACACATCTGCCGGCGTATTTTTTCCTTCTGCCTCCAGTCGGGCAAGCAACGCGCCTTCGTTGTCGGTCGTATATTTAACTTTAATCCCGGTCTCCTGGGTAAAAGTATCAAACATCGGTTTAATGAGTTGCTCAATTCGCGCAGAATAAACAACCACTTCATTAGCATGCGCTGGATGAATAATAAATAACGAAAAAAGCAAAGGAATGAAAATAAGAAAACGGCTTAGATTTGGGCTTACCATGCGAGAAATTCCGGGCAAAAAGTTTCATCAATCGAATTAATCAATGGCGAATACTATAGTATGAATAAGAATAATTATCAATTAAATATCTGCAGCAAAAAACGACAAGACTCTGATCAATTCTCGGTTACCGGCCGTGACCATGGATTCAATTCCATTCGTCCCAGCAGCGGCAATTTAATGGCGAGGGGATTCCAGTTAACACCAAAAGACAAACCCAGAAAATTGAACTCAATCCCTTCCACCGCACTAATCAAAACACCCAGTAGACCAAAAAATGAAATCTGAAAACCGCTACCACTCGGAGCATGCGATATAAACCGGTAACCCAGATAATCCTTGCCAATCGCTGTGGGCGGCAAATCCAGCTGCAACTCGGGTACCGCTCGCGAAACCCAAGCGGTAAAGGTATTGGAATTCGGCCCAGGCCACATGGTGTAATCTTTCGTGTAAGGATAACGGTTAGCCGCCAGATCAATTTTCTCGATCAACGCATCCACGCCATCGCCTCTTTTTTCTGCCAAGATCTCGGGCACATTCCCGTACCAGCGCCGGTCAGGTGCATTTTCATAAACCGCCAATACCGACCGCTTGCTGCGCCGCAGCCATCCGATCACTTCATAAATAGTGTACGACTGAGCCCCCGTAGGCTTCACTGCAATCCAGGTATGAATCCCAAAATAACCACGCCAACCAAAAGCGCGCGCGCCATAAACCTGAATAATCGCCTCAGGATTCGTAGCGGGATCTGACGCTATGCCAACCGGCTCGCGGCTCGCATTCCACCAGTACTGTGCCTCCGTATGTTGTGGGAAAAACAACCCGGCAAGCGAAACCATCACCCAACAACCCAACAAAACAGAGCGACTCGCGCTCTGCATAACAGATACCAACATCTTGAGAAAATCCGGTTAAGTTAATAATTTTTCGAATAAAGCAATCAGTTCGTGATTAATCAACGTGTCATAAAACGTTAGTTCTGATACTGCTCATTTCAATTATGACATCATTCAGTAAAGGAGAACCTGCGTTCTGCTGCATCAAGAACAAGTCTCACATGATGGTGACACTAATGCCAGTCGGCTGCGTGGTGCTTATGCTACAGCATCGGTGAAACACTAGCGGTTAATGTATATATGCGGCACGAAGAATTTCCTTTAGACTGCTGCGACGGCAGAAAGCCGCTTCACTGTGTAGGGGACTAACACCTTGAGTTAAGCCCCTGAACCAAGCCTTCGATGGAGAGCCTAGCAAGAAAGTCGAACTATGCAGAGAACAGCTCTGAAACAACTTTATCGCGCAGCGCCCCTTGTGGAGCGCAGTGTTAGGAGTTTGCTCACCGACGGAGGCTCTCGATGAGTCGCCACGAGGACTTTCCAGGAAGGCGACACTCCCAGAAACGCCAACCATTCACAGGGCTACCTGTAACAGCTACTGCGGCGGCTGATGGAGAATCATAGTGCTGCCCGTTGACTGCAAGCGCGCCACCTTCAACGTGGCCAGTACGAATTTGGCCTTTGTAGGTAGCTCGAAACTCGGTGCCTGCGGGAAACCGAACCCCTTTAGTAACCCAGTCGTCTGGGGATGGGCCGACTGTTTCCTTCGTAGTATTCGCCTTACCTGGACCGAGGCCAAGAAGCTCGCGAATGACGTCGTTGTAGCTGACATCTTCCGTTGTCCTACGGACGGTGAGCTGTTTAAAAACGTCGAAGTCAACTTCAATGGTATGCATGATTTTCTCCTCAAAAATTGCGCGTGACCCAATGTCTCTGCGCACTTAGAGAACTATAGTACTCTAATCTCTTAAAGTCAAGAAAAATCTTTAACACCTAACATAGTATAGGCTATGTAACAATTAATTATTGAATTGTTTGTCCAACGTGCATTGAGATATAGAGGTGTGCACAATGAAATCAACGGAATTCAAAGCATGGATGGAATTGATTGAACGCATGAGT
>NZ_JALHQJ010000078.1 GCF_022842015.1 Nitrosomonas sp.
AGGAAATACTCAATGGGGATATTAAACACTCAAGATGTTAACGTTTTTTATTTACTGGCCCCATTAGGTTCATCAGATAACCTTTTGAAGTAATTCTTCGAATTTTTCGTAGTACCAGTAACTTCTTCAAGTCCATCACAGGAGTCTTACATGACTAGAAATAATCTCATGAATCCAAACATTATTTTATCGATCGCATTCAAACAAATAAACGCTATATCCATTGCAGCATTAATCGCCATATCGACGATTTTTGCTCCTTTGGCATCAGTATATGCAGCCCCATTGCCTCCTGGGACCACTGGGGTAAAATGGCATCCAGGTCATTACTACACCATCCAAAATTGGGCTAACGACGACCCGATCTACATGGCGCAAGTTTACAAAGAACTTGAAGCGACACCTGCACTGCGTGGAATGCAACTGCGTTATTTATGGGGCTGGCTGGAAAAATCACCGGGTGTATATGATTTCTCATCCATTGATAAGCATCTTGAAAAACTCACAGCCATGAACAAACGCTTGGTTATCCAGGTGCAAACAAAATCATTCGAGGCTGATTGGAAGCTCATACCGGATTATCTAAAGGCACCTGAATATGAAGGCGGCGCATTTCCATTCAGAGACTGGGGATCTCCAACTATAGACGGTTATAACATTAAATTATGGAACACGAATGTACGTAAACGATTGACTGCATTACTAAGAGCAATGGGTGAGCGCTACAACTCGCACCCGAATTTTGAAGGTATCGGCTTGATAGAAACGGCCATGGGGCAAGCGACAACCCCACTGACAAAAGCACAAACAGATGGATGGTTTAATAACTTAATCGTTGTGCAGAAAAATATGCGTACATTCTTTCCCAACACTATGACGATTCAAGAAATAAACTATCCACGCGAATATCTCAAGCAAATCACTTCAGAGATGGTAAAAATAGGGGGGGCTCTCGGCTGCCCGGATATTTATCCAGATGAACCAGGCTTAAATTTTATTGGAAACGCATATTCTCCTCAAGGTGCTTACAAGTATTTCTCTCAGCTTTCAGGGATTGTACCTATTGCTCCTACAGTTGAGAAGGTCAATTACCTAAATACGCGTGGCGATAAACAAGGTCATGTACCAACCGTTCAGGAAATTCTAGTATTCGCACGTAACGAATTAAAACCCAATTATATATTCTGGCAACGCCTCCCAGAATATGTCGGACAAGTGTTAGAGGTAATGAGCTGGAAAAGACAAATAAGCACACCATCTGGCGGATTGATTTCGACCTGCCCGAGTGCATACTCTTCCTGCATTACTGATTAATAATTCAAACTGTAATTATCACTTCGACCAAAAATAAGCATCAGTTTTGACATTTCTGGTCGAAGTTATCAACAAAAAATCATAATTCTTACTTTTATTACTTGCGAGTATTTCAGAGATGACTACATTGCATTTAAGTAAATAAGATGTCAATCAACATTCAAAATTTACCACCCATCAGTCTGTCTGGTGTAGCAGTGGTATAAGGGGGAAAATTTCCTATAAATGCGTAACGTGCATCATCTGAAAATTATTCCCCATTGCCACAACAAAATTTTCACGGCTGCGCGAAGTTCTTTAACTTATTAAGAAATATAACAAACTCTAGCTAACACAAGAAGAATAAGCTCTGGGACATTTAGGATTTAATCCTCCCGCAGGAGCATATTTTTGTCCTTTCCAGTTTAATACTTCCAATACTTTCGCGGAATGTTTTTCCCGTGTCCAGAAGATATAGTTGGCGTGCAGGGTGTCGCGTGCGAAAGCCAAAATCTCTGCAACAGTTGGCACATAACCCGTTCCATCACCTTTCGTGTTTTTATAATTTTTTGACATAACCGTGGGAGCCATGGGAATAGTGCCAGCAAAATCTGAATAATAGTTATAAACTCCCTGGTTGGGGTCATATTTTGTTGCTTCAACGAGCAAACCTTTTTCCTCGAGAAAAGTATCTGGACTACTCAAAGCCGTTCCAATATTTTTGAGTCTGCCCACGAATGATTCGAGAATGGGGCGCGGATAATTTACTTCCTGAATCGTCATTGTATTGGGAAAAAACAAACGCATTTGCTTCTGCACAATGACCTTATTGTTATAAAAATTAGTTACCTGGGCATTGGTGAGTGGTTTGATAGGCTCCCCCATAGCGGTTTCTATCATGCTGATACCCTCAAAGTAAGGGTGCGAGTTATAACGTTTTCCCATTGCCTTGAATAAGGCAGTCAGGCGATTCTGCACTTGCAAATTCCATAACTTAATATTACGTCCCGTAACTACTTTATTTCCATAATCACTAATATCGAATTCACCGCCTTCATATGCAGGTGACTTCATGTAATTGGGCACAACTTGCCTGCCATTAAATGATTTTGTTTGCACTTGAATAACAAGACGTTTCCCTTTGGCGGACAGCTCAGCAAGCCGTTTATCAATCGATGAAAAATCATACACGCCTTTTGCTTTTTCCAGATCATTCCAGAAATATCGTATCATCATCCCTTTCAATGC
The DNA here is from genome assembly GCF_022842015.1 of Nitrosomonas sp. Lineage (GTDB taxonomy): Bacteria > Pseudomonadota > Gammaproteobacteria > Burkholderiales > Nitrosomonadaceae > Nitrosomonas. The sequence continues at coordinate 2,542 of NZ_JALHQJ010000078.1, forward strand.
AGGTGTCGCTTTGAGTTCACTATATACCTGTGATAAGTAGGTGGCATTGTTCTTTTGTGAACCTTTTATTATGTAATAGTGGCCTGGATGCCATTTGACAGCAGTGGGATCTATCGTCGCAGCCACGACTCCTAGCGGGACAAAAATCATACTAATGCAAAATAATATTGCTACCAGTAGTTTATGTACTTTGTTATTTAACCTGTTTGTGGTCGGCATTAAAAGACTGATATGAGTATTGATTCTCATAGAATAAATTCCTCTCTAAAGTTAAAAGATAGGAACTGAGAGAATACGCTCCGAATTTTTTGCTCGAAAATCTTACATTCTTATTCGAAAGTAAAACGAGTAAAGCGATCTAACAGTTCTGTGATCTGAATTTGCCCAATCTTTAGGAACCAGACAGATTCTCAATGGGTTAAAAATATTCTAAGATGTTCTACAAATCAAAGATGCAGTTCATGCACTGATAAATGAGCATTTTGAGCCTGCACTTAAAGCAACAACAGCAGTACAAAAGCCTTTCGTCTGCCTGCCAGACTCAGCAACTTTGTTTATCATTCAGCAGTTGCAAAGATCGCAGCACTTTTTACATTACAACATTTAGCTGGGCTATAGACTCTTTTTAGATTAGAAACATCATGATTGACATCTAATATTTATAAAAATCTGATTTAGTCATCTGTTAATAAAAGAACCATGCCCTATTAAGTTAGATCGAGAAATCCTCTAGTCAGCACAAGATGGATAAGCAGTTGGACAGATGGGATTTAATCCTCCCGCAGGAGCATTCTTTTGTGCATTCATATTTAATACTTCCAATACTTGCTCGTAATGCTCTTCTCGTGTCCAGAAGATATAGTTGGCATTTAAAGTATTTCGCGCAAAAGCCAAAATCTGAGAAATAGTTGGGACATAACCCGTTCCGTCACCTTTCGTATTTTCATAATTTTTTGGCATAATCGTGGGAACCATAGGTATCACGTCAGTAAAATCTGAATAGTAATTATAGATTCCCTTATTGGAATCATATTTCGTTCCTGGATAAAGCAAACCTTCTTCCTCAATAAAAGTATCCGGACTACTCAGTGCCGCCCCAACATCTTTGAGACTACTCACGAATGATGCGAGAATTGAACGCGGATAATTTACTTCTTGAATCGTCATTGTGTTAGGAAAAAACAAACGCATTTTCTGATGCACAATAATTTTATTATCATAAAATTCAGAAACTTGGTAACTCGTCAGTGGTTCCATAGGATTCCCCATGGCACTTTCTATCATGCTGACGCCTTCAAAGTATGGGTGCGAGTTGTAGCGTTTACCCATCGCCTCGAATAAAGCAATCAGGCGATCGCGTACTTGTAAATTCCATAATTTAATATTACGTCCGCCTATTACTGTGCTGCCAAAATCACTAATAGTAAATTCACCACCTTCATATTCAGCTGTCTTCAAGTAATTGGGCACAACTTGCCTGCCATTAAATGATTTCGTTTGCACCTGAATAACAAGACGCTTTCCTCTCGCAGCCAGTTCGGCAAGACGTTTATCGATGGATGAAAAATCATACACATCCTTTGAATCTTCCAGATCTGCCCAAAAATACCGGATCATCATTCCATTCAATGCGGGTGTTGCATCGAGTTCACTATATACTTGCGATAAGTATGTAGTATTGTTCTTTCTCGAACCTTTGATTATGTAATAGTGGCCAGGATGCCATTTGACTGAGGTGGAGTCTGATGGTGCTGCCACGGCTCCCAGTGGGACCAAAATCAAACCTATACAAAGCAATAGTGCGGGCAACAGAATATATGCCTGAACATTTATCTTGTTAGTAATCGATGTTCTGAGATTCTCTCCCAATAAAGTTTGCATATTAATTCTCATGTACCATTTCCTTCTACTAAAGTTAAAAGATCGGAACTGAATATGTTTGCTCCGCGCGCCCTGCGTCTATTACCGTGGCAAACCTCGGAGAATCGCAAGTTCAATAAATGAGAATCTTGAGCCTATTCCTTAGTGCAATAGCGACGACACGAAGGTATTAAGCCAGAAATGGCAAAGGCTCAAAGTTTCCACGAGGAATAATTTAAAACTGCAACGAGTAAAGCTCACAGAATGGCGATCAAACAGGATATTCGAGCAAAAATTTAGCGTTTACTCATACGGATAGGAGTCATAAACGGGTATGTTGAATTTAAAAACCCAGATTTATATCTAATTGGCTCCCCGACCAGGGCTCGAACCTGGGACCTGCGGATTAACAGTCCGTCGCTCTACCGACTGAGCTATCAGGGAATTGGTGAGATGCGCATGTTAACGTTTTGAAGCTTCATGGTCAACCATGATATACACTCAAATACAAAAAATCATATCAATTTATTTTTTAAATCCATACGGACTTTGAGCAATCGTCACAACATTCACATCACAATTTAACATTTCCTTGAAAGATCAACATCGAACTGTACCTAATGCGTGAACCCGCATTCAATCGACGAATCTATATAGCATGCCATTAGAAAAATATCCCCATTTTCGCCGCAGCGGCAAACTAAAACTAATTAATTCAAAGCAATCAAAGCTTATCAATGCTGCTCTGAGACAAACTGGCGGTCAGTTATAATACAGTCGCGTGTAGCATTAATTCTACTAACCGCAACTCAAATAGCCTTGTTATTTATATTCGCATGCTTCAACCTGTCCCTCCCATTCCTCGTTCAAATACAATTGACGGCATAAAAAATAATGTTACTGAGGTTGTTATTATAATAAAAAGCGTATTCAATCTTACGATCTCCCAATATAAATATGCACTTAATTGTGGATTAAGAAAATACAACAATCTCCTTTTAATAATCCAATCCCCTCTCATCCACAATGTTAATTCTGTCAGAATCAAAAAAGTTCAAATCGTAATGAAAATTACTCATTACCTTCGTTTTTATCATTGAAGAAAGAAATAAGTTAATTTTGCAATGCTTCTTTCTAAATACTGCGCATTGAGAACCAGATACTCTGTTGCAGAATTAAATAACAAAATAAAACCAATAAGACTTGAATTGCTTAATGAAACTCTACGCAGCCAGCTTTTTACTTTTCAGCAAAACACGTCATCATTTCTCGATCATTTATTTGCAAAGAGAATCAATCATAGCCCCCGAATCAGTTTCAAATATTAACGACCCTAATCAAATAACAATGCGTCCCATACATTTAAGCAGTATTTTTCTTGGATTAGCGTTATGCCTCACTAATCTGCCAGACTGCTATGCCCAACTAAATGGAAGTATTACTGGAACAACAGATTATTTTTGGCGAGGTTACTCAAAAAGTGATAGCAAACCAGCCGCACAAGCCAGCATTGATTATGAGTCCCGATCTGGTATATATCTGGGCACTAATATTTCAACTGTCAATTTTGCTGATTTTGGATTCGAAAATCGCTCTAATTTGGAATTCCGCCCTTATCTAGGCTGGGCCTATAAGTTATCTAATGACTGGCGTTTTAATGCTGAATGGACACGCTATATTTATAACGGAAAAGTATTTAATCAAAAGGTTGACTATAACGAATTTTATATCTCAGGCCATTTTCGTGACATACTGACATCCAACTTCTTTTTTTCTGAAGATAGTTATCAACAAAATCATGTGGGTTTCGGGTATGAGGTTAACGGACGTTATCCAATTACCAATTCAATCCAAATATCCAGCACCCTAGGCTATAATAATCAGAAAAAAATACTAGAGTACAATTATCTTTATTGGACTGCCGGATTAACTTGGCATTTCGCCCGCAATATAGGCGTCGATGTTCGTTATTATGGAGCCACACATACTGCGACAAGAAATTATGTACCGTCGTCGCCACACTGGGGTTTTCATCCACATGCCGTTGATGATCGTGTATTATTCTCTTTCACAGTAGGATATTAATTTTTCAAAACCGCTTACTCTAATGAACCTTTAGTTCAATTTAGGTAATATACGAGTAAATTTAATAATAAGGCAGCAATATGTGGAAGTACCTGACTTAAGTATGATGCAAAAACCCTTTAGCTCGCATGAACAACAGGCTAAGGAACGGCATTTGATCGCAGAAGCCGCGACTGGCAATGGAAAGGCTTTCGAACAACTATATCAACTCTATTTTAATCGGCTATATCAATTTATTTTTCGTATTAATAGACATCATGATTGTATTGAAGAAATCATTAATGACGTGATGTATGTAGTTTGGGAAAAAGCCGCCACGTATGATCAAACGTGTCGACCATCAACGTGGATTTTAGGCATCGCTTACTTAAAATCATTAAAAAGTGCCAAAAAAAGCACAAAGAGAGAGGATGAATCAGTCGAATTTAATGATGAGCTGGATTACTTTCCTGATCGAGGGGCTCGTTGGGTTTCGCAAGTGGAAGATAGTAATTGGCTCGAAGCTGCGCTTGAAAAGCTATCGGCGGAACAACGTGCCGTTGTGGAAATGACATATTTTCAAGGATTACACTACAGTGAAATTTCAGAAATTATGCAATGTCCCGAAAATACAGTAAAAACCAGAATGTTTCATGCGCGCAAAATTTTAGCTAAATTTTTTCTAGAGCTTAATAGCAGGAGTTAACGGATGTTATCTACACAGATCAAATTGACCAATCAAAGTGAACATCAAAAGGCATGGGATCTTTTACCTTGGTATATAAACCGATCGTTGGATCCCGTTGAGCATGCTATTGTGAAAAATCATGTTAGAACCTGTATCACGTGCAGAATTGAATTAAATCTGCAAGAGCGATTGTTGAAAAAGATACAACAAACCGATCTGTTACAGCAGGTATCACATGCTTCATTTGCTCAATTAAAAAAACGAATTGAAACACACCCTGAGGTTAGTGCTTCGAATAAATGTACGGTTTCAAGTAAAGATCTTATATTTTTTCCATTTCAGCTTCAATTTCTTGGCTTTGTAAAATACACTGCCTTAGCAGCTAGCTTACTTTTGTTAGCAGCGCCGTTTATGCTAAATTCGTGGGTTGTCCAGCCTGAAATGGAAGGCGCATACAGGACGCTAGCCAACTCAAGTGAAAACACAAACAACACAAACAACACAAACAACACAAACAACATCGTTCGAATTGTTTTTGCAGACCAACCTGATTCAGAGCAGATTGAAATTATAGTGAATAGCGTTTCAGGACATATTATTAAAGGGCCATCTCCGAATGGCGTTTATGAAGTTCAAATTGGCAATCATCAAACGGATACTCAACAAGTAAATGATGCAATTTTTCGCTTGCGAGACCACGCATCCGTTATTTTTGCGGAGCTTGCTCAAGGGTTGTCCGTTTCTGAATAGGCTCATACTTTGATGTCAAGTAATCATATAAAAATTTATCTGGGTATTGTTTCGTTATTGATGGTAATGGTTATTGCTTTCCCGGCAAAAGCCGTGCGGGATTTATATATCGATCCCGACGTTTATGATAGTAAACATACAAATCGCACCATATTAGTGACCTATACCGATATGCATATCAATAGTATTCCCATTGGGATGTCCAATCTGACATATCGGCAAAGGGGTAACTATAGCGATTCGACTTGGAGCAAAAGAATAGCATCCAATATTGGAGATGACTACAAGTTAAAAATTCTTACCCAATGGTCAATCAGTGAAATTGGTGAACACTGTGTTGTATATGTAGTTGATGAGGATCGCTCTATCGAGGACGTCATTAATGCATTAACAAATGACAATCGCGTCAGTAGCGTTCAGACAATGAGCACATTCCAAGTTATGGCAAGTGCATACACTGATCCTTACTACCGCTTGCAAACCAACATCCAATCAATGAATATAAATGAAATACACAAGCGGACTACAGGCAAGAATGTAACTATCGCAATCATTGATACCGGTGTTGACACGAGACATCCTGACTTAGAGGGCCAAATTCAGCACAGTAAAAATTTTGTTACGCAAAAATCAATAGAACAACAACCATCCAGCGAACTTCACGGTACAGCGGTTGCTGGCGTTATAGCAGCTAAAGCGAATAATGGAGAAGGCATAGTCGGCATTGCACCGGATAGCAATGTTATCGCCCTAAAAGCTTGCTGGGAAGTTAAGGCAGGCAGCTTAGAAGCAATCTGCAATAGTTTTACCTTAGCGTTAGCAATCAATACTGCTATCGAGATGCGGGCGGATATTCTTAATTTAAGCCTAACTGGTCCTTATGATCCTCTCTTGGCTAGATTGATCGAGAAAGCTGTTCAACGTGGCATCATCATCGTTGCATCGAAAGCTGATAAAGATGATGAAGAATCTGGTTTCCCAGCTCAGCAGCCAGGCGTTATCGGTGTTAGCAGTATTAACACCCACAATATCATGCAATCGTTATACGAAAATCATCTTCTTACCGTATACGCACCGGGCGAGGAAATATTAACGACCTTACCCAGAGGAACCTATGACTTTGTTTCTGGCAATTCTTTAGCCACAGCGCATGTTTCAGGCCTTACTGCCTTACTATTACAATTAAAGCGTGATCTAACCAATCATCAGCTTTTCAATTTGTTAGTAAAATCAAACGAACCAAGTTTTCATAAAATATTCACAAATCGCCAATTAAATAATGCCATTAAGCTCACGCTAAAATCTGAAAAGCAAAGCAAAAATAGAATTAACTAATCCTACTGTGTTGGTGATTAGAAAACCATAAATTACTGAGATAACGAGAAATTATCTGCAAGGTAGACCCGACAATTCTATCAATCCTTCCTCTCAGTACTCCCTGATCCTAATATTTACTGGCGCACGGTTCTGAACTGGTGAGCGAATTCGATTTAGCCCCAATACTGTAATACGCTGTGCGGCGTTGAAACTGGGAGCGCCATCTTGATCCCGTAAAATGGATGATACTTTATATTCCAGGCTGTTTGAATCTGGGTCAAAACGGATATCGTGTAACCAGATTCCGGCACGCTGCACTTGCTGATGTTCACACTCATACGAGAGATCCCAGCCAGTCAGCAAGGGCACAGCATAGTCAAAAGGTAAATCGTTGATACGAAATGTGTGGGTGCGAACAACACCGTCGACATTTTTGCGACAAGTATCCGTGATTTTTCCTGCGCGAGGATTCAATGCCAGGAAATCTGCACGCAATTTGACACTACTGCCGCGAATCATTGCAGCGCGTGTTTTCACTTGGTATGTGCGCGTGCTATTGTCCTTAAATACAGTTTGCGCGGCCCAATGTAGGCTGCCATCTAAACTGGGCGATGCGCTGGATTGAGAGAGATTGTAGGCTACTTGCAGCAAGCGATAATCCGCACGATCTCCCCACTTGCAAGGTGGGAACCGCCATTCACATTCAAACGTATCATCGAACTGAAAATCAAATCCCCGCGGGATGATCGCGATCGCGGCATTCCCTTTTAGCGTGCCTCTGTTCCCAGCATTCTCCAGCGTAGCAAGCGCACCCTGATTTTTATTCTGCAGTGTTGAAACTTCAACCCCGTTGTAATCACCTTCAATCGCGGCATCGAAATGAACTGAGCGGTAGCCAAAACCGGTATAAAACACACAAAATTCATAAGCATCTTTGCGATTCTGATCATCCAGCTTACCTTGCGCCTCAAATACTAAAAAAGTAGAACCTTCATTCTTTACCACCTTACTGTGTGTGATGTCTGCACGCATCGAATTGATTTCGCGGTCGCCATGCAAAAATCGCAGATCCCAACCATTCAATATCACCGTGCCGCTATCCACATAACTAGGTAGCTCTAGCCATTGAAGCACGGTGGCTGTCTCTTCGCCATTGCTGCGCTGAGCGCATTTGCTTCCTTCAATCAAAATAAATTTCCCTTCATCCTCAAAAACCGTTTTCCCTTCTGATTTGAAGGTCAATTGTTCAAAAGATGTCGGGTTCTGTACTTTATCCGTTGCATTGACCACCTTCAGTTCTTTGGATTTGCTGGCGCAAGCAAAAAACGAGAACAGTATAAATAGCGCAAGCAATATATACCCATAGCGAATCATGCATTCCCTCCAGAAATTAGTGTAGTCATGCCACACACAGATATTTGCTCAATTCACTTTGAAAAAATCTATTGTCGCTAGAATAGCAAAATAATTCTAGCGGTTGGAATAAATCAGGTTAAAAAATTGGCGATCGCAACAAACTTCTCCACAGGTAAATTTTCAGCGCGTAACCCAGAATCAATATCCAGCGTGCAAAAATCCTCCGCTATTAAATACTGCTGCAGTGCATTACGCAAGGTTTTACGGCGTTGCGAAAATGCAGCCAACACAACTTGTGAAAATAATGTTTCATCAACAGCCATCAACGACGACACTGGCCGAGGAGTCATGCGCACAATAGCCGATTCGACTTTCGGCTGCGGACGAAAAGATTCCGCTGGCACGTTGAATACATACTCCATATCGAATCGGTACTGCAACATCACGGAAAGTCGTCCATAATCAGATGTTCCCGGCACGCCCACCATGCGCTCCACCACTTCCTTCTGCAACATGAAATGCATATCGAAAATATGATCAGAAAATTGACTCAGGTGAAACAATAATGGCGTGGAAATGTTGTAAGGCAAATTGCCGATGATGCGTAGTTGTCTTCCAAAAATAGAAAAATCAAACTTCAATGCATCAGCTGCATGAACAGTCAGTTTCTCATGCGAGAATTCATTGTTCAGCCTGTCCACAATATCACGGTCGATTTCTACCACATCCAGATGATCAATCACTTGCAATAGAGGCCGTGTCAACGCCCCCAGACCTGGCCCTATTTCAATGATACGATCATTTTTTTGCGGATAAAATTCAGTGATAATTTTAGATATAATATACTGATCATAAAGAAAATTCTGACCAAAACGCTTGCGAGGATTATGTCGCATGACTATGAGAAAATATTTGGTTGTTAGCCAGCTGCGCAGCCATGTCAATGGCTGCCAATAGGCTTCCAGCATTTGCCTGTCCGGTTGCAGCCAGTTCCAGAGCGGTGCCATGATCAACGGAGGTTCGAATAATCGGCAACCCTAATGTAATATTTACACCACCGCCAAAACTGGCATGCTTTAAAACAGGCAAGCCCTGATCGTGGTACATGGTAAAAATACAATCAAACTGTTTGAGTTGTGTGGGGCTGAATAACGTATCCGCGGGAATAGGGCCGGTTAATTGCATACCTTCAGCCCGTAGTTTATTCAAAACAGGAATAATGATATCAATTTCTTCGCGTCCCAGATGACCGGATTCACCCGCATGCGGATTGAGTCCCGCGACTGCAATGCGTGGCTTCTCGAGTCTGAAACGGGAAATTAAATCATACTGAATAATGCGCAATTTACTTTCGATGCTATCTATTGTAATCGCCTTTGCCACGTCTTTGAGCGGCAAATGAGTTGTCGCCAGCGTGACCCGCATATCCCCGCCCACCAACATCATAACAACCGGGCTATGCATCAGTTCCGACAAGTACTCCGTATGGCCGGTAAAAGGAAAACCGGCATCATTAATTACTCCTTTATGCACCGGCGCAGTCACCATGCCGTTAATTTGTCCTGATTTACAGGCATCAACAGCCCGATCCAACGTAGTCAAAACATACTGTGCGTTCGCCGGGTTGAGTTTCCCTGCTATTACCGGTTCCGCAACTGGAATATGCAAAATCTGCAAACTTCCCGCAGTGTGTTGAGCCGGAGAAATCGTAGAAACATCAATCAGATTTAAGGGAAGTCTAAGTTGTTTTGCACGTTCCAGTAATACATCGCCATCCGCAATCACCACCAGCTTGCATGACAATGGCTGTTGTGCAAGTTGTACACATAAATCAGGACCTATTCCTGCCGGCTCTCCTGCAGTCAGCGCTAATGTCGGAATCAATTTATGATTCATAATTCCTGATCCAGACGATATTCTACATAGGCTTGATCACGCAATTGCTGTAACCAATCCTGAATAACCACGTCAGACTTGCGAGTTCGTATTGCTTGGCGTGCCGATTGTCTGTGTCGGTCAAGACTGATATCCTGCGTACGACGCTCCATAACTTGAATTATATGCCAGCCAAATTGAGATCTTACCGGATCGCTGATTTCACCCGGCAAAAGCGCGTTCATCACACGCTCGAAATCCGGCACGGTATCACCAGGCGAGAGCCAACCAAGATCGCCACCGGACGATGCGCTGGCATCCTCGGAATAGAGCTTGGCCACTTCTTCAAAACTCTCCCCTCTATCTAATCGTTCTTTAAGCGCGAGAATCTTCATCTTTCCATCACTTTCAGAAATCAATTCATTAATTTTTATCAATATATGGCGTGCATGGGTTTGGTCTATAATGACTGTCGGTGTTTCTTGAGTACGCCTGCCCAGTAATTTGAAGATATGAAAACCGTTCGGGCTTTGCACGATGGATGTCATTTCACCTGGTTGCAGCGTTTCTAGCATTTGAGCAAAATCCGGCCCCATTTGAGAAATTGGGCGCCATTCAATGATGCCACCATTCTTTGCATCCGCTGCATCAGAAAATTCCGCAACTACCTGAGAAAATTCGACACCTTCTCTCAGTTTTGTCAACGCCATCTCAGCACGTTCAGCTCTTTGCTGAATCTGATCTGAGTTCATATTTTCCGGCACCAGGATTAAAATATGCCCAAGTCGATATTCATCATCGCCCTCCGCCGAGGCCTTCTGCGTCTGCAGGAAATTATCCACCTCTCCTTCTGTAACATTGACCTGATGGTTAACTTCACGCTCTTTAAGTCGCGCTATAATCATTTCTTCCCGGATTTCCTCGCGAAACTTGTTATAGCTGATACCATCATTCTCCAGCACAGCATGAAATTCAGGTAAGGTCAGTTGATTATCGACGGCAATGCGGTTAATAGTTTCATCTAATTCAGTTTCAGCGACCGATAAACCGACTTCCTGGGCATGTTGAATCTGTATGCGTTTTGTAATAATGGACTCCAGCACCTGCTCTTCTAAAGTGTGTTGATCCGGTATTTGCATCCCTTGTTGCTGCATCCGGCCGATAGCTGTTTTTATTGCTTCATCAAGCTCATATCGAGTAATGGCGTCCTCATTTACAACAGCAACTATATGATTAATCGGTATAGCTACCGGAGCAAACGCCAATTCTTGTGCGGTAATTTGGGCTGGCAAGAAAACAAACAGTATCAGGACTATCCAAAAATCTTTTCTTTGAAGCATAGAATGATGATACGTGATGAGTGCGATATGCAAAACCAATGATTAGTGGACGCTGGTGTATCCAGGAATTGTCTGCTGTAATACTTGCAGCGGATTGTTACCAAGCCCCATCAATCCTTTAAGCTCCAGCTGCAAAAAGAATGCTGTCGTTGTTGTTTGTGTTGCCGTCGTCAGTCGTTGCAATACAACCCTTAAAGCCCAGCAGCAAGAACTGTATTCAAGTCCCGCCAGACCCGCCAAGATTTTATCGTCGTTTAACGAGTAATTGACCCGTGAAACACCACGCCAACCTCCATAAATCGGCCACTGTACCGACGTATCAACCTGTTCAATCGACGTATCGACTTGTTCACGTACGTCACGTGTAAAACGATAGCCAAAATTCAGTACTTTACCAGGCTCCGGTTGATAGCTAACACCGCTACGGACCTTTTCAACGATTCCTCCGGATTGATCTATCTGAATATTGGAATCCGTACTGATATCCTGTGTTAAGCGGCCTGATATTGCAGCAATAAAATCTGATTTTCCACTGGTCACCTGCGGCGGCAATAACTGAATTCTGGGATCAGTGAAATTCACCATCTGACCGACAGCCAGCCGCAAAAATTCGACGCCTGTCTCTTTATCAACAAAACGTGATGTAAGTGCTGCTACACCACGGTTAGCATCGTTAATACGATCGCCACCACTGAATCTATTTTCAGTCAATATCTGCGCAAAACTGAAGTCATTGATTGCCGAATCAAAATTCGGCAAATAATCTTGATT
>NZ_JALHQJ010000079.1 GCF_022842015.1 Nitrosomonas sp.
AACTGATTGCTCCCTAAATTCCTGGCTATATTGTGCGCGGGGTAATTCCATCTCCATCCTCCATTTCATGTTCTCATTTTATGAAACTTCGGACTCCATGAAAATAAGCATACCTCAGTTATTCAAACTGGGCCAATCCAGTATTAACTGCAGTAGTGCGCTTCAATCTATTACAATCACTCATTCCCCGCCATATTTAGCGGGGAATGAAGCTTGCTGACCTAAAATAGCTTAGAAATAGGACAGACTATAATTACATATTCCAAAGTCTTTCCACGCCCTTAGCTTCCAATCACTCCACCATCATCTTTAGTAATCACTATTACCGAAGAACGAGGTTTCGAGACGGATAAACCTGTAAACGTTGTTGATCCATTGTAACCGTTATCCGGCCACGTAGAGTTGTCGACAAAACCGGTCTCCCAATCTTCGCCTGGATGCTGAATACCCACAAACATCGTCTTGCTATCAGGCGTAGTAATAACTCCAGTTACTTCGGAATTAGGCGGGCTGGTTAAAAAACGTTTGGTCTCACCAGTAGCGGGGTCCGCGCACATCATCACATTGCCGCCAATGTTGATCCAATCACCGCTGCCATCACCGATCTGATCAGTTTGAATCCACAAGCGACCCTCGCGGTCGAACCACAGCCCATCAGGTGCACCATAGTCATCGCCATTGATATTGCCTTGATATCCATCGTGACCGGTAGAGTTATAGCTACTCACCAAACTTTTGGTGTTAGCCTTATCCCCGCATTGCACAAATATATCCCATTTGAAGCTAGTGGCATTCACGCGCCCTTTTTCTTCTTGCCAGCGAATAATTTGACCGAAATCGTTATCAGGACGAGGATTGGCTGCATCGACCGGTGGATTCGCGCTACTGGCTACAGTGGTTCCATCAATATTATTACTTGAAGCAGGCAAATTGCCACGACGACTATTATTAGTAAGGGTCATGTAAATCTCGCCGGTCAGGGGATGAGCAGCTCCCCATTCGGGACGATCCATCATGGTTGCGCCCAAGCGATCGGCTGCCTGGCGCGTCTTAATGAGTACTTCTGCCTGATCGGCAAAACCATTCTCTCGCGTCAGCCCATTCTTGCCCCATATCAAGGGCGACCATTGACCGCTACCATCTGCATTAAATTTAGCCACGTATAATGTACCGCGATCCAGCATGTGCCGGTTTTTATCATGGTCTTTTCGGTCAAATTTCTTGTCGCAAACAAACTTATAAATATATTCGTTTCTTTCGTCGTCGCCCATATAGAATGCAACTTGACCCTTATGATCAATCACAACCTGCGCGCCCTCATGCTTCATTCTGCCCATGGCTGTGCGTTTAATCGGAGTACCCTTTGGATCCCAGGGGTCAATTTCCACTATCCACCCAAAACGATTCGATTCATTAGGATGCAAATCAGCACGGAAACGTTCATCAACTTCGTGCCAGCGATAGCCGAAACCGCCTTTGACCACACCATATCGGAGCTGATTCTGAATAGTTTTAAGTTTACGATCTGGATTGGATTCTCCTGCCACATCCTCGGTTTCGTTGGAAAAGTAACCATTCCAGTTTTCCTCGCAAGTAAGGTAGGTGCCCCAAGGCGTATAACCATGCGCACAATTGTTGAGCGTCCCGAGTACCCGGGTACCGTGAGGATCTGCCGCCGTTTTCATTAATTTGTGTCCAGCAGCAGGACCACTGATCTTGCAAAGAGTATTCCCTGTGATGCGGCGATTAAGACGTGAATGCCGATTAACCCGCCATTGCTGATTTTTCTTATCAATTGTCACAATATTGACGCCATGGGCAGCCTGTTGAGCGCGAACCATATCAAGCGTAATCGCGGTTGTCGCGTAATTAGCCGCAGGAACAATGCTATTCACCAGAGGAGGATCACAATATTCGCTATTAGTAACCAATAGGCCACGCTTATTGCCAAACGGCCCCGGAGAAGGAAAATAATGCATTCCATCCGTGTGTGCTCCATAGCAATGCAATTGTGTTGACTCATCTATAGCACTTACTGTGTCCCAGTGAGACTCAGGAGTCAAGGAATCTCCCCAGGAAACTAAAACTCTGGCTGAATATCCTGCTGGCACAGTCACGCCATCTGTCATAGGCACGGTATTGGTACTTACTGGTGTAAAACCGATTATTCCCAAAGAATTGATATCTTGTAGCGCTTTAGTACCATTTAATATTTCACCAATTGCCGCATTACTGAGTACGGATAAAGCGGTGACAGCTGCTGTAGTACCCGCAGAAGTCATAAGAAAATCGCGACGCGTAAGTTTGCGCTGTTCGATTATTTCTTGCAGCGTGTTGTTACCACCGTCATTACTGGTGACATCGCTAGGATTAAGCTTTCCATCCGGATGAAGTTTACTGCTCATAAATTGCCCCTTCCTATTGGTTTAAAAATATTGAGTACTTTAATCGCAATAAGTGACAGGGCAATAACAATAAAATGACGAATCAATGACAAATAAATTGCAATTTCAATGACACGCCATATCTTCGCCAAAACGCAGCTTTGTGAATATCCAAAAGAAACTTCTTTTGCGATGGTCAGCTCATTTCTCTGACCTAGCCCATCATTTGTTTTTTGTTTGACGCATGCCCGCAATAAACACGTAATAAATTTCCTTTAGCATCCCTAAAGGCGACGAATTTGGATTTAACCAATACAACTTCATTACCTGAAAAAATTAACATTTAGGCAATTCAGATAACTAAGGGTCTTTTATTATGAAATTTTCAAGAAAAGTACTTTGTCTTACAAAAAACGCTTTAAGTTTTGCACTACTCGCAACGCTTCCAAGCTTGGCTTTTGCTGAAAGTAAAAAATCCAGCCCAGCTTATTTCCAACGTATCGCCACTTATCTGGTATGTGAAAATACGAGCTGCGACAAAAGCGAAGTCAGCGAAACGGTAGCTGAGATTGTGGCAGCAAGTAAGGATGGCAATACTCTCATTTACACAGATAGTCCAACCGGTAAAATTGGATTTGTAGATATTCATAATGCAGAAGATCCAGTCGGTTTGGGCACATTGGATACAGTCGGAGAGCCAACATCCGTTGCTGTTTCTGGCGATTATGCCTTGGTTGGCGTCAATACTTCAGCTAGTTTTCTGGAACCTTCAGGCATTCTGGCTGTGTATCATGTACCTTCATGCCTATCGAACGTTTCCAGTTGTTCAGCGATTCGTGAAATCGATATGGGTGGGCAGCCGGATTCGGTCGCCACCAGTCCGGATGGCAGATATGCTGCTGTTGTGATTGAAAACGAACGTAATGAGGATATCACTGTATCGGATGTGGAAGGTGGCTTGCCACAACCGCCAGCAGGTTATCTGAATATTATTGATCTGGTCGGCACACCCGAAAATTGGGGCGTGCGCCAAGTTGATCTAACTGGTTTGGCGGTTTATGGCAGTGATGATCCGGAACCAGAGTTTGTCAGCATCAATCAGCGCAACATTGCCGCTGTCACTATGCAGGAAAACAATCATATTGTGCTCGTTAATCTCGTCAATGGCAAAGTACTTCAGCATTTCAACGCCGGAGCCGTGACGCTCGACGGTATTGATATCGCTGACGATAAATTAATTGACTTCACCAGCACTTTAACAGATGTTGCACGCGAGCCTGATGGTATTGCCTGGTTAGGTAACAACAAAATAGTGACTGCTAACGAGGGAGATCTTTTTGGTGGCAGCCGTGGTTTCACTGTATTCAATCGTAGCGGCAAAGTGCTGTATGACTCCGGTACAAGATTTGAATATTTGGCTGCAGCAGCAGGCCACTATCCAGAAAAACGCTCTGATAACAAAGGTTCTGAGCCGGAAGGAATCATAACCGGCCGCTATAAAAATGAAACATTCATTTTTGTCGGATCCGAACGGGGAAACTTTGTCGGCGTATACAAAGCTGATGGCAGCAGACTGAAATATAAGCAGATGTTACCCACTGGCGCCGGCCCGGAAGGCTTGCTTGCCATTCCCAGCCGCGAACTTTTTGTTGCATCGACCGAAATTGATTCTCCCGTGCGTTCTCAAATCAATATCTTTCGTCTAGAACATAAAGCAGCGGCTTATCCTCAAATCAAATCGATACGACAACCAGATGGCAAGCCGATCGCTTGGGGCGCATTATCAGCTTTAACTTCCGATAGGTATGATGCAGACCGACTTTATACTGTCCATGATAGCTTCTATAACGAAAGTCGCATTTATAGCATAGATATCAGCAATCATCCGTCAATAATCACTAGCGCAATACCATTGTTAAAGGATGGTGCAAGCGTCAATTATGACCTCGAGGGAATTGCGCAACGCAGTAATGGTGGTTTCTGGCTTGTATCTGAAGGTGCGGGGTCGTCCACAACGCGTAATTTATTAATTGAGGCTCACAGTGATGGCACAGTAGTGCGCGAGATTCGCTTGCCTGTCGCAGTTGAAGAATTACAGCAAAGCAACGGTTTTGAAGGTGTTGCCGTAACCGGAAAAGTGGGCGCTAATGAGCAGGTTTATGTGGCTTTTCAGCGGGAATGGAAAAATGATCCCGTTGGTATGGCGCGAATCGCGCAATATACACCAGCTTTGGATTTGAATCCCTCCGTCGATGAAGGTGAATGGAAATTCTTTTACTATCCTCTTGATCCGGTGGAATCTCCTGCGGGCGGTTTTGTGGGATTATCGGAAATTACTGCATTGGATCATGGTAAATTTGCGATCATCGAACGTGATAATCAGGCCGGACCGGATGCGCGCATCAAACGTGTTTATCGCATAGACATCAGCGGTGTTACACCAAAAACACAGGCAGAAGGTAATTTTCCAATACTTAACAAAACACTGGCTATCGATGTATTACCCGTGATGCAGGCTAGTAAGGGCTGGGTTCATGACAAATTGGAGGGATTGGCAAGAACAACGGAAGGAACGGTTTATGTCGTTACTGACAATGACGGTGTTGACAATTCCACTGGTGAAACGCAATTCCTGAATCTAGGTAAAGCCTTGAATTAATCTTTAGGGTATCAATAAGGTGCCACGCCGGTTTATATGCATGTGGCATCTTTCTCTTTCTATAAAACAGAGTAAATTAATTCTTGCAAGTTAGCAAACTTGCAAAGTTTCGTTTTGTGGCAGTATCTAATAATTGTCAATATCGTTTTTACTAATTTTATTTCCTATGTCAAGAAAGCAAAAAAAGAAGATATTTGTTTTCGATACCTTGGTCATTTTAATTTACATGAGAATGTAATATCCCTGTCATGTTGGCCTGTTAGATTTGCTTACCTTATAAAAAACTTGGAGGGGGGTAAATCATGTTCGAATTAAAACATATAAAAGAAAAATTATTAGTTGTATCAGCAGCGCTATTGGGTGCTGCAGTATTCAATGTACAGGCCACGGCCACATATGATCCAGCGTCAGGTATTGTTGATCTTCCCGTTGTCGAGGTTTTAAGCGGTGGAACGTCAGCATTCTATAATGCACAGCTACAGCTTGTTGGAAACGAATTGCAGCTAATTTCGGCCAACCCTATTGCAGCTACAACAGGACAGCGTAACGTGTTTGACTCCGATACGAGTTCAGTCCATGTGGCTTCAGTGACAGTTGGAGCAGACAGTTTTTATGCTAAGTTAAAGTTGGTGCCTGGATCAAACCCAATGAGCTTCACGGTTGATCAACTGACTACAAATACGTTTCAAGGTTGTCCAGGCTTTGCGCAACAAGGTCCAACAGAAAATTCTTGTATTCTAAGTGGCGAGATTACTTCAAATATTACCTTGACCAAGAACATCATGTGGTTATTACAGGGTCCTGTCTTTATCGGAGGTGACAATGCGCTGAGCGCCACACTTACTATCAATCCTGGAACAAGAATTATTGGTGTAGGTGGTCAGGGCGATCAGGCGGCGTATCTGTGGATCAGACGTGGCTCAAGAATTATGGCCGAAGGAACACCTGACAATCCAATTGTCATGACCGGTCCGAATGAGGCGGCAGCAGGAGAATGGGGTGGCTTGCTGATTTCAGGCAATGCACCAGTCAATGGTTGTAACGAAGGCGTGCCTGTCTGCGAAGTTCCATTTGAAGCGATTGTTAGTGAGCTCTATGGTGGCAACAATCCAGCTGATAATAGTGGTGTGATTAAGTACACACAAATTCGTTTTGCAGGTACTGCGGTACGTCCAGATGAAGAGCTCAATGGGTTTACGCTCAACGGTGTTGGCTCAGGAACGCTTATTGATTATGTGCAGGTTCACGAAGGTTTGGATGATGGAATAGAGCTTTTTGGTGGCACGGTGCAAATGAAGCATCTGGTAATAACTAACGCCCAGGATGATTCTTTGGATTGGTCAAATGGCTGGCAAGGACGTGTGCAGTTTGCATTGATAAAACAAGCAGCAACTATTGGCGATCGCGGCATTGAAGCTGACAATAACGAGAGAAACCAAGATAGCCTTCCTCGTGCTCAGCCTATTCTTTCCAATCTGACGATTATAGGTCGCACAGGCGATTCGGCTACACAAGGCGTATTATTGCGTCGTGGGACAGGTGCCAATATCTGGAATTCCGTTATTACCGGCAGTCCTACATGCATAATGATCGATGGAGAGAGAACCTTTGCCAATGCGGGCGCTCCCGGCAGTTTGAGCGGTGGTTTAACCATCCAAAATTCGTTTGTCAATTGTGCCAGCAACTTTGCTGATGGCGAAGGCGCCACGTTTACAACCTCTGACTGGTTCTTATCTCAATCTGAGAATCAAGCAGGCGATCCTTTGCTGAATGGTTATTTGCCAGCCTCAGGTTCACCATTAACACTGGGTGGTGCCGCAGTGAATGATCCTTTCTTTACTGTGGTTGATTATGTGGGTGCGTTCAGGGATGAAAATGATGACTGGACGAGAGAATGGACATTTAATTTCAATTAATCTATGCCAGTTTTGAAAGTTCTATTTCCGTTGTATCAAGGCTGAAGTTTTCGATCAAGATTAGCCAGCTTGTTTGTTCAGAAGAAATCGCTGGATTTGCCTTTCGGGGAGCCAGCGATTTTTTATTTAGAAATATTCGAAGCGCTTAATCTGAGCAGTGCGAGTTTTCTTGTGCTACTGATTGCTAAGTATCAGTGACGCCAAGTATTCATAAAAAATTCATTTGTCTGACATCAGAATTTCATATTAGATCGATACAGTTGCGTGTAGAGACAACAATAAGTGTTTGCCCTGCAGTGAGTCGAATGTAACTCAATTCTTAGGAGAGAATTCATGAATAAATCAACTTGGGCGCTACCGGTTTGTGCCGTGTTGACCACCTGGGTTTATGCGGAGGCGGTGCTGGTTGATGGCCTCATGAGTTTCAAACCTATCACAGCTTCTGCTTATGAGCAAACAACAACCGATCCACTCATTCTTAATAGCGAGCCTTGGGTCATCCCCAAAGGTTTTACTCAACATATTATTTCAGACGAACGACATTTGGATATTTATCCGGAGTCGAATGATTTGCCCGACATGAATACCGTCAACGAAACTGGAAAACATGCGGGTCGCTATTTGTATCGCACACATGAAGCGCGCCCAGGTCTTGATCCATATGCCGGCGGTGCTGTTTCCATTGTGGATTTGAAAACCGGTAAAGCCGATATTCTGGCGCAACGGTATGATTGGGAAGCGCTGGATGGATTGGTATGGACGCCCTGGCAAACACTTCTTTTCGCTGAAGAAACGATTACGGCCGTACTCCCAGATCCTGACGTACCGAATGCAGAGAGTGGCATGTTGTATGAAATGATATTTGCCCAGAATGATCCGGCCACCGTAGCAGCAATCAAAGTTCATCCTATGTTGGGATCCCTCTCTCACGAAGGCATTGAAATTGACGATGAAGGCAATGTCTACGTTATTGATGAAACTGAAACGGGTTCAATCTACAAATTCGTACCGGATGTTTATGGCGACTTGAGCAGTGGCCAGTTATATGCTTTGCGCGTAAAAAATGGCATCAAGACGGGTGTGGCTGAATGGGTTGCGCTGGATATGGATCAAGTGCAGATCAATGCCAGGATTGCTGCCCAAGCCGTCGGTGCTACATCTTTTTGCCGTCCGGAGGACTTGGAACGTATCAAGCATACTTTGTTTGCAGCACTGACCTGTGAAGACGCTAACGACCCGACCAATTCCAACGGCCCCGGTGCAATATTATCTATCAAGATGACATCGGCTCCGGTAGTGAGTTATTTCGTCCAGCCTGGAGTGAATGTTCCTCATGAGGTTAGACCCACAAAGACAACAACTGGTATAACCGGATTCATGAGACCCGATAATTTGGCGAGCAGTCCAGACGGCAAATTGTGGATTGTCGAGGATAACGAGAACAGCGATATCTGGGTTGCTTTGCCTGATGAAGATGGGGATGGTTTTAGTGATGGTGTATATTTATTTGCTTCATTGAAAGATGCTGCTGCGGAAGGTACCGGTATCTATTTTGGTAAGGATCCGCATACGTTGTTTGTAAACATCCAGCATTCCGGTACCGGAAATGATAAGACCATGATCATTACCAACAAACGGTTAGATCGGATCGAGGAATAATCAGTTAACAATCTTCAATAAGGAGTTATTGCATGAAAATCGATAATTTACTGGTGCGAGTAGCTGCATCCATGGGTTTTGTGTTGCTTGGTATCATCGCCAGCATTGCATTTTATGAGCTGACCGTGGATTGGGGAAGTATTTCAGGCTTGTTTATGGGGCTTTATCTTTATTCTGCCTATTTATTGTTTGGCATTATTTGCAATAAGCCTGGTAATAAAATACATCGCTTTAATACGAAACCTTCGTCGAAAAATAAACCCTCGGTATCACGTAATAAAATTTATGAGTATTAAAATGGTGCGTTCATCGTGCTGCCGTAATTTCTTCTCAAGAAAATTTCTATGCTTCCCTCTCTGTGCATTAGAAAATAACCGCTTAACCCAAGTACTTGGATAGTTAAAAGCGTCACAACAATCCTAGAGATCGTGGGCGTGTTGAATTGGGTTCTATGTTTTACTATCTTCTAGCTATCTTTCCTCTCAGCCTGTTGATTGCCGGCAGTTACTGAGGGGATTCTCAAAAGCAATCTATTTGTCATCACTCTGTCACATTCAGTGATTAAGATTTCACCTTATTCCAGATCTATGTTCTCGATAGGAGCATTTAATGAGATTGCACTTTTGTCACGTATTGGCAGCTACCGCAGCACTGCTGTGGACACCACTAGCGACTGCCGCCGATATTACCGGTGCGGGTGCCACTTTCCCTTATCCGATTTATGCCAAGTGGGCGGATAGGTATCACAAAGAAACAGGCACCCGGCTAAATTATCAATCCATTGGCTCCGGGGGCGGTATCAAGCAAATCAGGGCTGGGACTGTGGATTTTGGGGCATCTGACAAACCTCTGACGCTGGAAGAATTGGAGAAGAATGGCTTGACACAATTTCCGACAGTGCTGGGTGGCGTAGTGCCGATTACCAATCTTGAAGGAGTCGAGGAGGGTCAGGTTAAATTAACCGGAAAAGTTTTGGCCGATATCTTCCTGGGAAAGATCAAGCGTTGGAATGATGCATCCATTGCTGCACTAAATGAGGGCATTGTTTTACCCGCCAGCAATATCGCGATCGTTCATCGCGCGGATGGCTCCGGTACTACTTTCCTATTTACTGATTATTTAAGTAAAGTGAGCCCGGAATGGAAAACTAAAGTAGGTGCAGCGACTTCAGTGGCCTGGCCGACAGGTACTGGTGGGAAAGGCAATGAAGGCGTGGCCAATTTCGTGAAGCGAATCAAGAATTCGATTGGTTATGTCGAGGCGGCTTACGTAAAACAAAACAAACTGCATTATGTGCAGCTGCAAAATTTGGCAGGTCATTATGTATTGCCGACTGAAGCGAGTTTTAGGGCTTCCGCTGCCAATGCCGAATGGGATAAAGATTCCGGATTTTACGAAATTCTTACTGATAAACCAGGCTCAGGTAGTTGGCCGATTACCGGCGCTACTTTTATTCTAATGCACAAATCCCAGAGTAAACCGGCGCAAGCAATGCAAGTATTGAAGTTTTTTGAGTGGGCCTATGCGCATGGCAATGATATGGCGCTGGAATTGGATTATATTCCGCTGCCAGACAATCTGGTTGCTTTGATTAAAACCTCGTGGGAAACCAACATCAAAGGTAAGGATGGTCGCGCGATATACACGGCTAGCGAATAAAACGTAAAGCACACGAAAATAATATGCGTCTAGCCATTACAGCTATACACAACAACCAATGCCAAAAATTATTTCCACAGCAAAGCTAAAAAGACAACAGCTACTGGATCAGTTATTTCAAAAAACAACCTGGTTTTTTACCGTGATCGTTTTAGTTTTGCTGGCTGTGCTTGTAGGTTCGCTTGTCGTGGGCAGTCTGCCTACCATTAAAGCTTTTGGCTTTGGCTTCCTCATTAGTTCGGAGTGGAACCCGGTTACAGAGCAATTCGGCGCATTGGTGCCGATTGTGGGTACTTTGGTTACCGCAATCATTGCATTGTCAATCGGTATTCCCGTGAGCTTCGGTATTGCACTGTTCCTGACGGAACTTTCTCCACCGTGGCTGCGCCGCCCGCTCGGAACAGCGATAGAACTCTTAGCCGGAATTCCCAGCATTATTTACGGCATGTGGGGTTTGTTTGTATTCGCTCCATTTTTTGCCAACACGGCGCAGCCCTGGTTGCAGAATACTTTAGGAGATTTGCCGGGTATTGGGTTTCTGTTTGAAGGTGCTTTTATGGGAATAGGCATGCTAGCCGCTGGCATTATACTGGCAATCATGGTGATTCCTTTTATTGCTGCTGTCATGCGCGATGTGTTTGAGATTGTCCCTTCCATGCTAAAGGAATCAGCCTATGCTTTTGGTGCTACCACCTGGGAGGTCATCTGGAATGTGGTTTTGCCCTATACCAAAAGCGGGGTTATCGGCGGAATTATGCTCGGACTCGGGCGCGCTTTAGGTGAAACCATGGCGATTACGTTTGTGATTGGTAATGCACATCAATTGCATGCTTCTCTTTTTATGCCCGGAAACAGCATTGCTTCGGCGCTGGCCAATGAATTTACCGAAGCTGACGGGGAATTGTATACCTCAGCATTGATTGAATTGGGTTTGATTTTGTTCTTTATCACTTTTGTTGTATTGGCTTGCTCTAAACTTTTGCTGTTGCAACTGAAGAAACGCGAAGGTGCTACTACTTAAAGGTCTGTATGATTCCAATTTATACCCGACGACGTATGATCAATGCGCTGCATCTGACCTTCTCAATCTTAGCGATGATTTTTGGTCTGTTCTGGTTGTTTTGGATATTGTTGGTCCTCATTGGTAAGGGATTGGATGGCATCAGTGTTGCGCTATTTACTGAGATGACGCCAGCGCCAGGTAATACAGGCGGATTGCTCAATGCAATTATTGGCAGCCTGATGATGGTGATACTGGCTACTTTAATCGGGACACCTGTGGGTATTCTGGCAGGCACATATTTGGCTGAATTTGGCCAACATGGTTGGTTAGCTTCCGTCACCCGCTTCATTAACGATATTCTGCTATCTGCACCGTCTATCGTCATTGGATTATTCGTTTATACCGTCTATGTGGCTAGAGTAGGCCATTTTTCCGGCTGGGCAGGCGCTCTGGCGCTTTCGATGATCGTCATTCCGGTTGTTGTGCGCACTACGGAGGATATGTTGAGACTGATTCCGGATAGCCTCCGTGAAGCAGCGGCAGCTTTAGGTGCCCCTCCATGGAAAGTGGTTACACTGGTGACCTGGCGCGCTTCCGAAGTAGGCATATTGACCGGCGTGCTGTTGGCAATTGCGCGTATTAGTGGAGAAACTGCTCCGCTACTTTTCACGGCGCTGAATAATCAATTCTGGACTATGGACATGAATCAACCGATGGCGAATTTGCCGGTAGTGATATTCCAGTTTGCCATGAGTCCATATGAATCATGGCAGGAATTGGCATGGGCTGGTGCCTTGTTGATTACATTGAGTGTTTTGGGGCTCAATATCATTGCGCGCTTCTTCTTGCGCAAGAATAAATTGTCGACCTAAAGATTTTTTACCGCCAATTGCCGGATTACTGATGAAAAGACAGATACATAAAACCACAGGTTATGAAATATGAGAAACCAGCAGATATTGTTTTACAGTAAGTTATTGGGATCGCATGAGCACCCGCAAGTTACGGAGGAAGTGTCCGAATTTAAGGCTACGATGAATATCAATCAAGCAAAACGCACTGATGCCAAAGTTATCATCAACGATTTAAATTTTTACTATGGCAGGCATCATGCACTCAAGTCAGTTAGCATGAATATTCTGGAAAAAAAGATTACCGCTTTTATTGGCCCATCCGGCTGCGGGAAATCGACATTGTTGCGTACGCTCAATCGCATGTATCAGCTTTACCCCAGCCAGGTTGCTCGAGGTGAAATTATGGTGGATGGCGCAAATATTCTTGATAAGAAACACGATATCAATATGCTGCGCGCTAAAATGGGGATGGTATTTCAGAAACCGACCCCTTTTCCTATGTCCATTTTTGATAATGTGATATTTGGCGTGAAGTTATATGAAAGCTTAAACCGTAGCGAATCAATGGAGCGAGTCGAATGGGCATTACGGAAAGCTGCATTATGGGAAGAAGTTAAGGACAAGCTGAATCAAAGCGGCATGAGCCTATCCGGCGGGCAGCAACAGCGCTTGTGTATTGCCCGCACGATTGCAGTAAAACCCGAAGTGGTGCTGCTCGACGAACCAACTTCAGCGCTGGATCCGATTTCTACCGCACATATTGAAGAGCTTATTTTTCAACTTAAGCAAGATTACACCATCGTTATTGTCACACACAATATGCAGCAGGCAGCCCGCGTTTCCGATTTTACCGCCTACATGTATTTAGGGAAGCTGGTCGAATTTGGTGAGACAGATACGATTTTCACCACACCCAGTGAGAAGGCAACTGAGGATTACATTACGGGTAAATTCGGTTGATTTGCTGCGTCGAGCAAATATATAACCAAGATAAACTTGCTGTTCTTTTTTAAAGCAGCGCGCCTTACTTTTATGTCCGGATAAATGGTTTCAGTGGTAGGGTATTGTTTATAAAAGGTATGTTACCTGGGTTTTTTACTTGTGGCCAATTCTTTCAATACGTGCCATTTATAACCTGGCGTATTTGTCTTTTATAACGCTTGATAATGCACCTCAATCACTTCCAGCTCTTCCATTCCACCCGGAGTATGCAACGTTACAACGTCACCCTCACGCGCCTTGAGCAATGCCTTGGCCAGCGGTGAAATCCAGCTGATGCGTCCACACCCGGGATCTGCTTCATCCATGCCAACGATACTGTAAGTTTGTTTCTCGCCTCGGGCATTGCAGACTGTTACAGTAGCGCCAAAGAAAACCTGCTCACATTCATCACGCTGCGCAGGGTCAACCACTTCCGAATTATCCAGACGTTTGGATAAGAAACGCAGGCGACGATCAATTTCACGTAAGCGTTTTTTGCCGTAGATGTAATCACCATTTTCTGAGCGATCACCATTGGAGGCTGCCCAGGTAATGGTTTTTACCAATTCCGGGCGTTCCACTTTCCATAATTGGTCGAATTCATTTCTTAATCGCTGATAACCGCCTGGCGTAATATAATTTTTGACACTCTGCGGTAATTTCGGCGTATCGTCCAGATCATCGTCGTTTTCATTTTCCTTGGTAAACGCTTTGCTCATATTCGCAAATCTACATTAGTAAAAAAATATCAAATCTTGCAACATAATATTTGTTATTGTTCAATTTTGTTAAAAACTTGGCTGATAGCAGCGTAATGAAGGAAATTATTCCAAGGCCATTCCTTAATTTCAGCGAATTGAAGAATAGTACATCTTGCTGCAATGAAAACCGCGACACCTTTGATTCCAAGTTGTCACAGATAATCTTTTATTAATAGTTTCTGTTTTTTGCCAGAAGCGTATTTGCGACGGTACTATCAACAATGGCGTCAACTTTTTCTAATGCTTTTCTGCCTAAAAGCATAGGTGTCGAGAAACGAGAGCGGTCAATTAAATTAACCATGATTTTGTAGGGTTTTCCATCAAAATAAATTTGTAAATTTACGACAGGCCGTGAATGGTATTTTTGAGGTTGAGTGCCATCAATAGCGCGTCTTTTTATTTTTGAATAACGAACAATAGGTAAATTATAATGGAGCGTTTTCTCCAGTTCGGGGTGAGAGACTTTAAACTTCACATACTCTTCACCTTCTTTTTCATATAATTGAATGTCTTGTGCGGATATTGAAG
>NZ_JALHQJ010000080.1 GCF_022842015.1 Nitrosomonas sp.
TCATCAAGAGTTTCGTATGGGATGGGCGTTGAAAAAATACTTCGCACGGATAGCAACTCGCGCCAAAGCTATAAAAGAACCAAAGGAATATTTATGAGCAATCTACATAAAGAAATCCACCTTGAAACTGAGATCTGCGACTACTTGGCTGGTCGAGGTTGGCTTTATTCGCAAGGCGATGCGGCAAACTATGACCGCACACGGGCGTTATTTCCGGCGGATGTGCTGGCTTGGGTGCAGGATACCCAACCGAAGGCGTGGGAAGCCTTGCAAAAGAATCACGGCGCACAAGCGGCGGATGTATTGCTAGGGCGGCTGCGGGATTCACTCAACCAACGCGGCACGTTAGACGTTTTACGCCACGGAATTGAACTGCTTGGGCTTAGGCAACCGCTCATGCTTGCCCAATTCAAACCCGCTTTGGCTATGAACCCGGATATTCTCGTCAAATACGCCGCTAATCGGCTGCGGGTTGTGCGGCAATTGCGTTATTCGCTGCACAATGAAAATGCGCTTGATTTGGGTTTGTTTCTGAACGGGATTCCGGTTGCCACGGCGGAATTAAAAACCAACTTCACTCAGTCGGTGGAGGATGCGATTGATCAATACCGTTTTGACCGCGAACCGCGCCCGAAGGGGCAGGGAAGCGCTGAACCGTTATTGTCTTTCCCCAATGGGGCATTGGTGCATTTCGCGGTGAGCAATAGCGAAGTGCATATGACCACGCGGCTGGAAGGCGCGGCAACGCGCTTTTTACCATTCAACCGGGGCGATAACGGCGCGGCGGGCAATCCACCCAACGAACAAGGGCATCGCACCGCTTATTTATGGGAAGACATCTGGGCAAAGGATAGCTGGCTGGAGATTTTGGGCCGGTATCTGGTGACGCAGAAGGACGAGAAAAAACAGATTAAGAAAATCATCTTCCCGCGTTTTCATCAATTGGATGCGACGCGCAAGTTGATGGTGGCGGTGTTGCAGGAAGGCGCGGGCGGTAAATACTTGATCCAGCATTCGGCGGGTTCAGGCAAAACCAATTCAATTGCATGGTCGGCGCATTTTCTGGCCGATTTGCACAATGCCAGCCATGAAAAACTGTTTGATACCGTGCTGGTGGTTTCTGACCGCACTGTGCTGGATGACCAGTTACAGGAAGCGATTTTCGATTTTGAGCGCACCGCCGGCGTGGTCGCCACGATCAAAGGGGAGGGCGCTAGTAAAAGTGCGGAATTGGCGGCGGCTCTGTCCGGTGGCAAGAAAATTGTGGTTTGCACCATCCAGACTTTCCCTTTCGCGCTTAAGGCCGTGCAGGAACTGGCTGCAACGCACGGTAAGCGCTTTGCTGTAATTGCTGATGAAGCGCATTCGTCGCAAACCGGAGAGGCGGCGGCCAAACTGAAAGCCGTGCTATCGGCGGAAGAATTGCAAGAGCTGGCCGACGGCGGGGAAATCAGCACCGAAGACATACTGGCCGCACAAATGGAAAACAGGGCGGCGGAAAGCGGCATTACCTATGTGGCCTTTACCGCGACACCCAAAGCCAAAACCCTTGAACTGTTTGGACGATTGCCCAATCCTGATTTGCCAGCCGGTGCGGACAATCTACCTGCGCCGTTTCATGTCTATTCGATGCGGCAAGCGATTGAAGAAGGCTTCATCCTCGATGTGCTGCAAAATTACACGCCTTACAAGCTGGCGTTCAAACTCGCGCATGATGGCAAAGAATTGGATGATAAAGAAGTGGAGCGTAACGAAGCCCTGAAAGGCATTATGCGCTGGGTCAGGCTGCATCCTTACAATATCAGCCAGAAAGTGCAGGTGGTGGTTGAGCATTTCCGCGAAAATGTAGCTCCACTGCTGAACGGCAAAGCTAAGGCTATGGTGGTGGTCGGTAGCCGTATTGAAGCGGTGCGCTGGCGGCTGGCGATTGATGTCTACATTAAAGCTCAAGGTTACAAAATCGGCACGCTGGTGGCGTTTTCCGGTGAGGTCAACGATAGCCAATCAGGCAGCGAGCCGTTCAGCGAAACCAGCAAGACCATGAACCCGAACCTGAAGGGGCAGGGTATCCGTGAGGCTTTCAATACAGAAGACTATCAAATCCTGCTGGTTGCCAACAAGTTTCAAACCGGATTCGATCAACCTCTGTTGTGCGGTATGTATGTCGATAAACGGCTGGCAGGTATTACGGCGGTGCAAACCTTATCACGCCTCAATCGCGCGCATCAGGGCAAAGATACCACCTATGTGGTGGATTTCGTGAATGACCCCGAAGAAATTCTGGCTGCCTTTCTTGCCTATTACGAAACCGCAGAATTAGCCAACGTCACCGACCCGCACCTGGTTTATGATTTACGCATGAAGCTGGACGCGGCGGGTTTTTATGATGAATTTGAAGTCAACCGTGTGGTTGAGGTGGAGTTTAACCCGAAGTCCAAGCAAAGCGATCTGGCCGGAGCATTAGAGCCAGTCGTCGCACGGATTTTGCATCGTTATAAAGCGGCTCAGGAAAAGCTGAAAGCTGCCAATGCCAAGGAAGATAGCAAAGCAGCCGAAGATGCTAAGAACGAAATGAACGCGCTTATCCTGTTCAAGCATGATATGGGTGCATTCCAACGACTGTATGCGTTCCTTTCCCAGATATTTGACTATGGCAACACCGCCATTGAGAAACGTTTTATCTTCTACAAAAGATTGATTCCACTGCTGGAATTCGGGCGGGAACGTGAAGGACTTGATCTCTCCAAGGTCATGCTGACGCACCATAACTTGAAAGCTGAGGGAAAGCGGACGTTAGCCCTGGTCGATGGCGAATATCCAAAACTGACACCAATGGAAGGTGCAGGTACAGGGCAAGTGCAGGAAAAGGAAACAGCATATCTGGCGGAAATTATTGCCAAGGTGAACGATTTGTTTGATGGTGAATTGTCCGATGACGATCAGCTTATTTATGTTAACAATGTCATCAAGGGTAAGTTGCTGGAATCGAAAACACTTGTTCAGCAAGCTGCCAACAACACCAAACAACAGTTTGCCAACTCGCCTGACCTATCCAACGAGTTGATGAATGCCATTATGGATGCCTTGGCTGCCCATAGCACCATGAGCAAACAAGCCTTGGAGTCAGAAAAAGTGCGGAGCGGTTTGCGGGATATTTTGCTCGGCCCGGCGCAACTTTATGAGGCGCTTAGGGAGCGATCGGAAGGACACCCATGAATATGACTGGACTGTATTGGGGGAGCAGGGTGGCGTATAGCGGTTGAAAAAACATTAGTGATAGATATTTAGATAAGGATAACGCACATGAAAGCCACCGAAGCCAAACTCCTTGATTTCTTAAAGAAGTCACCGCAATTCGTCATTCCCATCTACCAACGCACATATTCGTGGACCGAGAAAGAGTGTCGGCAACTGTGGGAAGATGTTGTCCGCTGTGGAAGAAACGATCATATTCCCGTTCATTTCATTGGGTCCATAGTCTATGTGGAGAGCGGGCTATCGCAGGTTACACATCAAGCGCCTTTGCTGGTCATTGATGGACAGCAACGCCTCACTACTGTATCGCTGTTGCTGACGGCGCTGGCCGAAGCGGTAGGTGAAACGGAACCGTTCGAAGGCTTCTCCCAACGAAAGATTCGTAACTATTTCCTGTTAAATCCAGAGGAAATCGGTGAAAGGCATTTCAAACTTTTGTTGTCACAAACCGACAAAGACACACTGACCGCGTTGGTAGGCAAGCACCCGCAGCCTGATAATCATTCTTTGCGCGTATCTGAGAATTATGCCGCTTTTCAGAAGTGGATCAAGAGCGACGTGGTGAATTTGCCGACTCTCTGCAAGGGATTGGCTAAGCTGGTGGTGGTTGATATTGCTCTGAACCGCGATCAGGATAATCCGCAGCTCATTTTTGAGAGCATGAACTCGACAGGAAAAGAGTTGAGCCAGGCTGACTTGATTCGCAATTTCATATTGATGGGGCTAGAGCCTGCGCTGCAAACGCGCCTCTATGAACAATTTTGGCGTCCTATAGAGATGGATTTCGGGCAAGAAGCTTACGGTACTCATTTTGATGGCTTCATGCGTCATTACTTGACTGTGATGTCGGGCGAAATTCCCAACACCAATGCCGTGTATGAAGCGTTTAAGACCCATGCCCGAGAGACAAGGGCCGGTGCTGTGAGTGATGACAGTCATGTAGAAATGCTGGTCAGTACAATCCGAGATTATTCGCGCTATTTTTGCGCAATGGCTTTGGGCAAGGAGATCGACCACGAACTGAATCGGGCGTTTCATGACCTGCGCGAACTGAAAGTCGATGTGGCTTATCCATTCCTACTGGAACTGTATCGCGACTACGCTACACAGTACTTGAGTAAGTCGGATTTTGTGAGCGCGGTGCGTTGGGTTGAAGCCTATGTGTTTCGCCGTGCAGTTTGTGCCATACCCACTAATTCGATGAACAAAACTTTTGCTACCTTTAGCAAGGCACTAAAGAAAGACCGTTATCTGGAGAGTATCGCCGCCCACTTTCTGCTACTTCCTTCATACCGACGTTTTCCAAGTGACGATGAATATGTACGCGATATTCAGACTCGTGATCTCTACAATTTCCGCAGTCGCAGTTATTGGCTGCGTCGATTCGAGAACCACGGGCGCAAGGAAGTGGTGCCAGTGGATGAATACACCGTGGAGCACATCCTACCGCAAAATGAAAACCTGAATACTGCGTGGCAAGAATCTCTGGGAGCCGAATGGAAACGTATCCAGCAAACCTGGTTACACACCTTGGGCAATCTGACACTCACTGGTTACAATTCGGAATACAGTGACCGACCATTTATTGTAAAACGCGACATGGATGGAGGCTTCAGGCAGAGCCCTCTCAAGGTAAATCAAGGGCTCGGTCAGGTTCATGTTTGGGACGAAAGTACGATCATTGAGAGAGCTAAGCGTCTCGCCAAACTCGCCGTGCAAGTTTGGGAATCACCGAAGTTAGACGACGCTATTTTGGCAGCTTATCGCCCCAGGGCTGAGCCTTCCTCAAGCTATACGATAGACGATCATCCACACCTGATTACACCGGCAATGCTCTCTCTGTTCGAGGCGTTTCGCAAGGAAGTACTGGCGCTCGATCCATGCGTCAGTGAGGAATTTCTGAAGTTGTATGTGGCCTATAAGGCTGAAACCAACTTTGTGGACATTGTGCCACAGGCAAAGCGTCTGCGACTCTCATTGAATATGAGTTTTGCGGAGATCAGCGATCCCAAAGGGCTATGCAAGGATGTAACCAGATTAGGTCGGTGGGGTAATGGTGATGTGGAAGTGGGGCTGTCCTCCTTGGAGGAGTTGCCCTATGTAATCGGGTTGGTGCGACAAGCCCTCGAAAAACAACTCGGAGACACATCTAACACATGATCCGAAGCCAAATCCAAATCCCATTTTTGGGTGCGTTTAAACAACCGACACCAAAGTCTAATGTTCGAGACAACCAATTGAAGATCATTAAATATAACCATTTGATTGCCTACTTGCTGATCTTTCACAATTGCCATACGATACGCAGGCATTAAAAGCGCTAGAGACTGAAGGCTTCTCAGTTAACGCCGGAATTAGTCGCCCCATTCAGCCCTTATTGGAGGCATCCCAATCGTTTTGGCAGTATGAGCTACGGGAGCGGGAGCGGGATTGGATATCGTATGATAGCTATGATGTAACTGAGCCAAGTAGAAACTTCTGGATATTGAAAGGTGGCAAATTCTGATTGCTAATAGATATTAAGGATTTTTTTTGTGATTAGCTCAATTGAAGAAGGCAGAAAAGAAGATGGCAATCGCTCAATTGCCGACAAAATAATTAAGCGTTTGCATGACTTAGATTTAACTGTTGAGAATAATCAAGGTCGTTGGGCTTGGGAACTTCTGCAAAATGCAGAAGATAGTGTTGCCGAAGAAGATGAGAGAAAAATATCCGTAAAAATAATACTTAACGAAAATAATATCGAGTTTCAGCAAGGATAGAGCCATGGTTGACGGCACTATTTCAATCAGAGCATCTCAATTTACTTGTGGGTGCTGGATTAAGTACTGCTGTTCAACTATCTGCAACAGCCATACCCCGACCACAAAGTATGGGATGGATAACTGATCTGAAGGTTTGCAAGCTTGAAATTGAAGCTTATGTTGATAAAACTGCAAAGGCAGCCTCAAATTTAGATGCCACTTCTGTCGCGGATGAACTAAATGCTCTGATTGATCAGGGGTGGACAGTTGCCAAATTAGCGCATGAACTCGGTAAAAGTGCTAGGCAAGTATATCGGTGGCTAGAGGGAGCTAAATGCAAAGAGGTAATTCTGCGGAAAATTTCTGCACTGTCGGTGCCCTTGGTGTTGAATGAGGTCATATCGAAGTTTACCGATACCACATAGTTTCTTGCTTTTCTACAATATTCTAGTAAAAGGCATCGCTCATAATTGATCTTTGACTCCACCCAAATGGCTTCTTTTGACCCTTTGCTAGAGCTGACGCTATCGGTCAGAAGTAATCCACTGCAAATCCCTAAAAGGATTCCAGAATGGATGATCGGAAAATAGTCGGAATGCCAATTATTTAATAATTATTACAACAAAATCAATTAACCGAGAATTTCTCAGCTATTAATCTGCCATAATTTATCAATCTCATAGGCTAAATCCGTCCCCTAATTAGGCAAATTTAGCATAGAAAATATCCCCATAGAATAAATTTTCTTTTAATTCTGTGACTTTATGGTGTCTTGTCACTGGATTCTTTTTTTCCAGCTTATCTGAATTTTCCGACAGCTCCCTAAAATTTCATGGCTAGAAACATTTGTTAATACTACTAAGTAGCAGCGGGAATTGATAAAATTGGAAACAATTACATAAGCTTGTTTTTTCCCGAATCTATACGCTCCTGAACTTAAGAAGTTGAGCAGTCTTAATAGAGGTGATATTTGTCCAAATTGATGGTTTTAGTTGACTACGATAATGTTGAGCTAAGTCTAAGGAGTCCAGGACCTGTCAATTTTGCGAAAGTACTCACCCCCTTAATTTCTGGTCAGGTTTCATTTCGATACTCTGAAATGGACGTCCGGCTATATGGTGGCTGGAGATCTCGCGGACTACTAACCAATAGCGCGCAACGTCTTGTTCCTGATATTCACGCTTTCTCGCCAACATACGTTGGCACTGTTCATGCTGGATCGAATATTCAACTCAAGCTAACTGTTGAGTTGGCTGATAAACCGATTGGACTGACTATTCCATTAGAAGAAACACTTGTTAAAGAACGCGATTTAAGGAAATTTCGAACACGATCAGCGCCATGGGCTCAGTGCGCAAATCCTAGTGCGTGTTCATTTAAACATTTCACTGGGCTCATGCATAACACAGCTTGTGGAAATGGAGTATGCGCAAACCGACTGGGAAATTTGTTTGTTCGTGACGAACAAAAAATGGTCGATACCCTCATTGTTGCAGATATCGCTTTTCAGGTACTTTCTGAGAAAGCAAAAGAAATCGTGATCGTATCCTCGGATACAGATATGTGGCCTGGAGTGCTCCTTGCTCTACGAGCAGGGTGCTCAGTTATCCACATACATACCAAAGCCGGCTGGACAACCCAAAAACATCTTATAAGGACTCTCGGAGGACAGATGGTACGGCATTACAAACAATTAAGTGTTTAGGAGAGCGGTCAATGGATATTAATGAATTCAAAAGAATCATCAGTGCATTTGCTGATGAGCCATCTGATGTGGATGTTCGCATCGGGAAGGTGGTGGCGCAGATAAGGGACGAGCTTATAGACGTTACTATCAAGTATTCATCAGGTCCTAATCGAGAACTGTTGATTGGTGAAAATGGACAAGAATATCCAGCAAGGAGATGGCTAATCAATCGTGTTGCTCGGCTTCCTCAACTCGCCGACCGCATCATTGCGAGTACAACTCTTACACCTGAAGTAGAAGCAAAATCACCATTCGTTGAACCTTCTGGATTTTTGTCACCTGATCTATCTGCAATGAAAGCTGACGACTACGATCAACCAATCAGTGATGTAGTAGCTACGCTATTGGACAAAGCGTCGAATCCCCTGCCAGGAGCAACCTCAGTGTTGTATATTACATCAGATGCTGGTGAGGGAAAGTCAACAATTATCAACAAGATGGCGCGTCAACAAGCTATAAAATATAAGAGTAAGTCTGTCGATTCGCTCGTGGTTCCTATTCCTCTGAATGGTAGAGCGTTTCTTACTTTTGATGACGCGGTGATTGCTACCCTAGTCAACAAATGGCGCTTTAATTATCTTTACTTCGATGCGTTTATACAACTTGTGCGCATGGGTGTTGTTGTGCCCGCATTCGATGGCTACGAGGAGATGCTTGTCGAGGGATCAAAAGGGGAAGCTATCTCCGCGCTTGGTAATTTGGTCCAAACCTTAGAATCATCGGGAACAGTATTCATCGCAGCGCGTAAGGCATTTTTCGAATACTTGAGCTTCAAGACGCAAGCAAAACTGCTTGACGCAATTGGAGATCAATCGGCATCTTTCTCTCGACTAGCAATATCACGCTGGAATAAAGAACAGTTCTGCAAATATGGCACTCTACGCAAAGCAAATGCACCTGAAGAAATTTACGAAACTGTGGTCACTAAACTAGGTCCTACTCATCCCCTTCTAACACGGGCAGTATTAATTCGACGTCTCTTTGATGTGGCGATGAACCTATCAGACCGAACAGAACTTGCAGAGTTACTAGTTCAAAACCCGCATGATTATTTTTTTACTTTTGTGGATGCAATCGTAAAACGAGAAGCAACGGAGAAATGGCTGTCGAGGATATCAGGCGAAATAAAGGAACCGCTACTCAAGTCCGAAGAGCATCATCAATTACTTTCACATATTGCATTGGAAATGTGGCAAACATCTACAAACTCATTACGATATGATGTATTGGATGTTCTTGTGGACATGTTTTCCGAAGAAAGCAAAAAAAGAGCAACTGATATTCGCCAAATAAAGGAGCGTCTCAAACAGCATTCTTTACTTTCCACGGATACGTCACGACGTGAAGCAATCTCGTTTGATCACGAGGATTTTCAGAACTTTTTCCTCGGTGAAGGTCTTGGACTATTGTTATCAAAGGGAGGTCGTACTGAGTTGCAAGCGTTTCTTTCTGTCAATCTTGTTCCGATTGCAACGGTCGAACAAGCTATTCAACACTTGACTCGCCATCATGTTAATCTTCAGCCAATACTAGCTTGTTTAATGGCTATCAATGAATCCGAAACTGGATTCTCATTTTGTAAAGAGAATAGCGGTTCACTTTTGATTCGCTTAGCTGAATGTTTCCAGAAGCTCGACGATGCTATCGTACTGAAGGACATGTTTCTTTCATCAGGTGCACTTACTGGTCGAACACTCCGGAAAATACTGTTTGAAAACTGTCATTTTCAACCAACTGCAACATCGAAAAGCAGTTTCTCTGAAGTGGAATTTATTCATTGCGAGTTTGAACGACTTGAAACGGAAAAGGGTAATGGCCTTTCAGGCTGTAGCTTTAAAAACTCAAAGATCGAATCGCTAATTCTGGCCCCTGAAGAGGAACATACGTTTAATCCAGCACTCATTGCTGAATGGTTACTGAAAGCTGGTGCACAGACTGAAGATAGCCAGCCAGCATTAAAAATTGAAAATATTTTATTTGATGATCGAATTAAAATATTTGAGAAGTTCCTAAGAGTGTTCCTCAGAAGTACTTTTGTCGATGAAGAAGTTATTCGAATCCGCCTTGGCAAGGGGGGGGCTTCTGTTTTCTTTGAGGAGGTACTTCCAGCACTGTTGGAGAATCATATCTTGGGAGAGGTGCCTTGGAAGGGGCAAGGGTCACAGCGGCGTTATAAGATGCTGATACCGATGTCAGAAGTTAGCTACGCACTAGAGAAAGCTGATAATTTTGAAAAATTTTTAGAAGCAATCCTCAGTTAGTTAACGAGAGAAAGAATAGCTCATAAAGGGTGCATTTAAACAAACGACAGAATTGTTTCATGGGATTTTAGGTGGTTACTATTTAATCTACTAACGGTCTTCCCGAAAATGCCAAAGTCGCAATATATAAATAACTTTATCGTTTAACTCATAGCGAATTTCATATTTCTCAATGATGGGTAAAAAGTTAGGAAAGGACCAAATGTTACATAGTAATTTTAGTTTTATGTTTGTCCGCAACGGTTAGAGTATTTTCTGAGATTCCGAAATCCAGTATAGAGGGTTATTCTGCATAAAGGTACATAACGCACCGCATAAGAATTACTAATCGCCTGAATTTTAATGAAAAACGATTATTCTTCAACCCCTAAAATCTAGTTGTTTTTTACACTTAAATTTGGAAGTTCCAAAAAAGATGATATTGATTCATTTTCAATAACATGGCAGAAATACTATGGCGCGTTACGTACCTTTATGCAGAATAACCCTAGATTAGTCAGATTGGCGGATCTATAGACTCATATTTGGACTTCAGACTCCGTAACTGTTTCTCTTTGATTCTAGCCTATTCCGTATAGTTTGGATTGTTATAATGGCGTCGGAATTTTTCCGATATGGGGTAATAAATGGATATAAAAGAATGGTTTCCAGAATTTCTGGTATCAGCTGAAACTGATACTGATTTACAAAGCTACTTTTTTAAGTTGCCTGAAATTAAGAAAATCACTAATAGTAGATCATGGTTAGTTCTTGGTAGAAAGGGGATGGGAAAGACCGCGATTTATGAATATCTTAAACAATCAAATAGCTGTAATTTGAATGAGTATCATACGATTTGCATTAATTTTGGTGATTATCCTTGGCCCGCTCATCAACTTTATAAAGAATCTATTGCGGGCGAGTTATCTGCATATCAAAAGAGCTGGCGGTATTTATTTTTCGTGAAAGGATTGTCGCGGCTGCTAGAAATAAAGAAAGCCAATAATGAAGAATTAAACAGAGAACTCAAATGGGCTGAGTCTTATATTAATAAGATATATGGAAGTCCTGATCCATCGCTCACTGAGATAATTTTTTCAAAAATTAGTAGCCTATCTGCTATCAAGGGGCCTAATGTAGAGTTAGAGGATTTCTCTTTTGCCGCTGGGGAAATGTCATTTGAAGAGATTGCTGCAAATAAACAGTTACAGACAAAGTTGAGATCTAACGCGTTTACTTTGCTTGGCTACTTTGAAAGTATTTTTAAAAAAAATTGCGGTAATTATAAGATATTGATTGCACTTGATCAGCTTGATGAGAACTGGTTGGATAGTGAAATTGAGGAATACAGCAAAGTTTTAATTAACTTGTTAAATGTTTGTCGGAGTATTGCTCTTGATATCGAACTATCAAAGAACTTGAAAGTTGTCCCTTTTTTAAGAACAGATATTTATCACTCTCTGAAATTTAATGATAAAAATAAACTTCTGCAAGATAGCGCAATTATTATTTCATGGAATTCTGACAGTCTAGACGATATGTACTTTGAGCGTATCAAGAAATATGCACCTAGCAGTATTTCTATTGATAATGAACGTAAATCTGGAAATCTTTTTGAAATTAATTTTGTCCGACAAGGTACACCGCCGTTTAAGTATATTACTCGAAGGTCTTTTTTTAGACCGAGAGATGTAATTGTTTATTTTAATGAAATTCGTGCATGTCATAAACCTAATATATCAGGTTTATATACTACAAATGAGTTGTACGAAGCTGATAGAGAAGCATCAGCAAGTGTTTATAATGAACTGATTGATGAATGGTCAAATCAGTTTCCAGAGATAGAAAAACTTCTAACTGTACTTCAAACGATTCAGGTTGAGACTTTTAGCTATATCGATTTTTCAAATAAATACGATAATGAGTTTTCATCACCGAGTGAAGGTAAAAAAAGAGAGCATTTGGGGTTTCTTTTTGATAACTCGATTATTGGCCAGAAGAAACAAGGACGATGGGAGTATGTTTGTAGTACACCAAATCTAAAAATGAATATTGAAAAGGATTTTAGGACTCACCATGCTTTAAAGTATCGGTTGCATCTTATTGAAGGTCGTCCAAATCAGAGTGTTTAAGTTTTTGTATGAGGGGGTTGTAAGCCGGAACCCTCGGAACTTTTGAAGTTAGCTTCTCTTTAAACAAATAGCGAAGTACGCTAGGGCTGAATAGAAGCAGGAATCCATCGGTATAGAGTGATGAAAAAAACTGACGAACTGTTTCAAATCGCACAAACTGCGATTTACAACTATTCCGGGGATATCGATGTATTGAACTCAGCGCTGGGAATGCTGTTCACCGGCCACTATTACGGCTGGCGCTTCCTGTATATCGTGCATTTAAAGCAGCATAAAGGTACCAAAAGTCCCATAGGATTTGTTTATTCTTGAGAGTTATCAGCATGCTGGTTTCTGAGCTGTTTTATACAATCTGGCGGAAAATATCGGTAGAAAGCAGTGTGAGGTTCCCTCTGTTTTTCGTCGAGCTATGATCATTTCTGGTGTATGACGACGACTTGCGAAGTTTAATGGTGTATCAGTAAACTTTGAATTGCCTTTGAAAGAATCTGAATGGCGCTGGAAAAAACAGCCTGATGAACTTGCTATTGAAAACTGTGGCAACTCATCAGATATTTTTAATCTCTGCTAGTCTAGAGCCTATGCAGATAACGAGATGAGTGAACAAATTTTCCGATATTGTCTGAAACCATAATTGTGCAACTTGCCAGGTCAAGAACTTGGATCTAAGCTTACAACATTATTATTAAAAATTTCATGGCCCACAATCCAAATCATTAACAATTTACCATTTAAAGTTCTTTTCCCGCTATTTTCATACAGCCTTCAACTTTTGGTTCTCCATATAGACACACTGCCTATTTAAGATTTATGTAACAGATTTGCTGCAGAATATTAAGGATAATTACAAATCAAATACAATTGCTAAAGCTTGTTTGATCGATTGCAGATATTGATTCTCAAGCCTACCTTGCCTTTTGCTAATTCGAGAGATATCAACTGCACGCAATTGCTTGAGATTAATATGACGATCTTTATCCAGTCCATTATTACTAGTTGGCGTTAGATTTACTGCAAATGGCCAGGATTTATGGTTAGGTAGCATAGGTGCCACAACCAGGGTTTTCGATTCGATATTCACAATGTCTCCTTGAACAATCACGCACGGTCTTAGCTTCTTAGTTTCCGCGCCCTTAGTTGGCTCCAGGTCAACCCAATAAATATCTAGTTGCTTAAACTCAGCCATTTGAGAGACCATCGGACAGGGTTGTATCCCATTCTTTTAGTTCTTTCTGGTAATCGATATCCTGGGCTTCCTCCTGATTTGCCTTGAGTAAAGCTTGCTTGAGATAGTTCTTGCGCTCCTGTTTTAAAAGTTCGTTGATATAAGCACTACGATTGTCACCTGCAATATTATTCAGAAATGCAAAACTTTCATCATCCAGAGTAATGGTCGTTCGATGTGTCATACTATGCTCACACTATTGTGAATAAATAGTTATCATACTATATAGTATGATATTTAAATACTCCATCTGATATTTTGTACAAAAATACTTTTTGATAAGTCTCCTACTCTACTATTGATAAAATATGTTATCAATAGTAAAGTAGGTTTTGTAATTTAGGAAGAATAAAATATTTTTTGCTTTATTAAATTTCATTGAGTAGGATATTATCCTACCTATTTAGAAGTAATTAAAAACATGCCTAGGAAATAAAAAATGAAGCGCACCGATAAAGCAGAAAAAATCAGCATTACACTTCCACCGGATATGCTGAATATTATTAGAGAAAAAGTGAAGGATGGTGCTTACGCTTCCACAAGCGAGGTTATTCGTGAAGCGATGCGTTTATGGCAAAGGCATGAAGAAGAACATCACGCGAGAATCGCTTCCATTCGGGCACGTCTAGAACAATCCGCACACAGTGGTGAACCGGTTCTGCTGGATGCTGTGTTTGAAAAGCTAGAGCAGCTTCATCAACAACGGATAAGCGCACCAGGCCATGAAAAGCTATGAGGTGTATTTAACACCCGATGCAATACAAGACCTGACTGATATTTATGAATATATAACTGAAAAGAGCGGACTTCCTGAAGTCGCGTGGGCATATATAGAGAAATTACGCCAAAAGTGTCATGACCTTAAAACAACACCTTTGATTGGACAACAGCGCGATGATTTGCGCAAGAATCTCAGAAT
>NZ_JALHQJ010000081.1 GCF_022842015.1 Nitrosomonas sp.
GATAAAAACAATACCGAAGTGACGGCCTTGCATGAGACTTTTTGATATATGAATCTAGCGGCAATTTTTGGTGAAGCATTGCGCGCCTTACGTCAGAACCGTCTGCGTACAGGATTGACCATGTTGGGCATGATCATTGGCGTTGCCGCCGTCGTGCTAATGCTGTCGATTGGCCAGGGTGCGCGCACCAAAATCAATGAAACCATCGCCGCGATGGGCAGCAATTTGTTGCTTGTAGTGCCTGGCGCCATGTCTTCCGGCGGTTTTAGTTTTGGCAGCGGCAGTGTCAGAACTTTGACCATCAATGATGCCAATGCCATTGCGGAACTCACATCGATCCGGGCAACCGCGCCAGTGACGAGTGGAACGGTGCAACTCAACTACGCCGCCAAGAATTGGAGCACTCTCATTACCGGCACCACACCGGAGTATTTTGATGTCGGTAATTGGACCATGGAATCTGGGGCAGCCTTTACCGAATCCGAGGTACGATCGGCTGCGCGGGTTGTAGTATTGGGATCGATCACGGCGCAAAATCTCTTCGGCGATGAAGAGCCCGTGGGCAAAACCCTACGCATCACCAACCGCCCATTTCTGGTTGTCGGGGTGTTAATGGCCAAAGGTCAAAGTCTCACTGGCCGGGATCAGGACGATAATGTTTTCGTGCCAATCTCCACCAGTGAACGGCAAATCACCGGCAATCAGTTTCCCGGTTCTATCCGCTATATGTTGGTACAAGGCGCATCAGCGGACGAAATGGATATCGCCGAAATTGAAATTACGCAATTATTGCGTCAGCGCCACCGCATCCCAAACGGCAAGGACAATGACTTCACCGTCCGCAATCTAACCGCCATCGCCGACGTTGCAACCGATGCCGCCAAGGTGATGTCCATTGTACTCGGCGCAATCGCTTCGGTTTCTCTATTGGTCGGTGGAATCGGCATCATGAACATCATGCTGGTATCCGTAACGGAGCGTACCCGTGAAATCGGCATTCGCATGGCGATTGGCGCCAATCAACGCGCAATTCTTACGCAATTTTTATTGGAAGCGATGATGATTTGCATCATGGGCGGCTTAATTGGCCTGTTGATAGGTATCGGCGGCGCCTGGCTGGTCAGTCAGGTGGCCGATATGTTGATTGTGATTACTCTGGGAATGATTGGCCTGGCGTTTTTATTCTCTTCCGCAGTTGGCATTTTCTTTGGCTTTTACCCCGCTCAAAAAGCGGCTTCGCTTAAGCCCGTCGATGCGCTTCGATACGAATAAATTACTGACATAACGATTCCCATCGGCGCGACAAGAATTTTCATGCTCATGATTCCATTGATTTTAATTTAATATACCTTCATTTAACTTGATTTATTAACCGTTTTACAAAGGGTAAACGCTTGCAATGTGCTATAGTCATGGTGTGACAAATTCACAAGTGTAGTAATTATCAATTTATTAAAGAGAACGTTAATTAAATGAAACTTTTAAAAATTCTTGTAGCAACATTTTTTGCATTGACATTAGTAGCTTGCGGCAAACCTACGGCTCCAGAAAGCGCTAAAGAAGAAGGTTACGGAACGACTCATGAAGGCAAACCGGCTGAAGGCCGCAATGAGCTTCCTGCTGATTAAGCAGTCACGCTAAAAAGCATTATTGGCATTGTATATCGTTCAATGTCATATAACTGACTTAAGAAGACCTGTAGGATCAATTTATTGTTCCTACAGACTTTACAATAAAAACATCAATA
Source organism: Nitrosomonas sp. (assembly GCF_022842015.1). Taxonomy (GTDB): domain Bacteria; phylum Pseudomonadota; class Gammaproteobacteria; order Burkholderiales; family Nitrosomonadaceae; genus Nitrosomonas. The sequence goes on from NZ_JALHQJ010000081.1 coordinate 1,748, forward strand.
AACAATTCTCGCCATTTCTCGTCCTCTTTGCTCATTGACTGTAGCCAGCACCAGCAAACCGACGATAAAAAATCCCAGGGTACTCAGCAGCGCAATGCGCTGATCTCCCGCAAATAGATAGACCATTCCGCCATACGTCAGCGGACCGATAATCGCTGATAGTTTCGTGGCCAAGCCCCACAGCCCGAAAAATTCCCCTTGCCGTCCAATTGGTGTGAATTGACCCACTAAGGCCCGTCCTGCTGATTGCGCACCACCGAGTGCGGTACCAATCAAATTGGCCGCGACCCAGAATAACCATTCATCGGTGGCCCAATAGGCGCAGACAATCGCCGCAATCCAGATCAGCAATGTGATGGCAATGCAACGGCTTGAGCCGATGCGGTCTTGCAGATGACCAAAAAGGAAAGCGCCGATGGCAGCCGTGACATTAACCACCATAATCAATACGATGGTGTCTTGCGTCTTGAACCCCATCACTTCCTGCGCGTACACCGCCGCTAACACGATAACGATGTAGATGCCGGCATAGTAGACCGTCAATGACAGCAAAAAACGGAACAAATCGATATGTAAACGAGCTTGGCGCAGCGTATCGCCTAGACGGCTGAATCCTGCACGGATCAGATGTTTGCTGTCAAAAGACTCGGATACATCCACTCGCTCGCGCAGCCAAAGCAAAGTTGGCAATGCCGCAACGCCAAATAATGCTGCGACGATTAAATTGGTGACCGGAACATATTGCGCAGCTTCCAGCCCTTGTTGTTCGGCATACGTCACATAGATCAAACACAGCGCCAGTGTCAGCAAGCCGCCGAAATAACCCAGCGCCCAGCCATAGCCGGAGAGCCGTCCCATGGTTTCCGGCGTACTGATTTCCGGTAAAAATGCCGCAATCAGATTCTCCCCGCTGGCAAACATGAAAGTCGCCAGAATCACCAGTATCACGGCCAAGGCGATATCACCCGGACCCACAAAATACAGCAGCGCAGTAAACAACACACAACCGACCGTCGTTACCGTCAGGAAGCGTTTTTTTGCGCCGGAACAATCCGCAATCGCCCCTACGACCGGCGCACTTAGCAATACCAGCACATTGGCAGCCGCCATGGTCATTGACCACAGCAGTGTCGCGTTTCCACTGCCGTGCTCAGCAGCGATCACGCCGACAAAGTAGGCATTGAAAATAGCCGTCAGAATAACCGTGGTATAACCGGAATTGGCAAAATCGTACATGCACCACGCAAAAAGCTCACGCCGCGTGGCTGGATCTAAATTATTCGGATTCAGGGCCATAATAAAAGAGAATCAGTGGAAAAATGCAACTGCCTTATTGTCCTGTCATGGTTTCCGGCACCACCCAGGCGTCGAACTGTTCCGCCGTCACATAACCGGTAGCAATCGCAGCAGCTTTCAAGGTGGTACCTTCACGATGTGCTTTTTTAGCAATCTCAGCAGCCTTGTCGTAACCGATATGCGGATTCAGCGCAGTCACCAGCATCAACGAGTTGTGCATCAAGGTATCGATGCGTTCTCGATTGGCTTCGATGCCGGTTGCACAATGATCGTTGAAACTGACCATGGCATCCGCCAGTAACCGCACACTTTGCAGAAAATCATGAATGATCAGCGGTTTCATTACATTCAACTCGAAATTTCCCAACGCGCCGCCCATGTTGACTGCGACATCATTGCCCATCACCTGGCAACACACCATCGTCATCGCTTCCGATTGCGTCGGATTGACTTTTCCCGGCATGATGGAACTGCCCGGCTCATTTTCAGGAATGCGCAATTCACCAATGCCACAGCGTGGTCCGGAAGCCAGCCAGCGAATGTCGTTGGCGATTTTCATCATGGAAGCGGCGAGCGTCTTCAATGCGCCATGCGCATGCACCAACGCATCGTTGCTCGCCAAAGCCTCGAATTTGTTCGGTGCGGTGACAAACGGCAAGCCGGTCAAACGCGATAATTCCGTCGCCACGCGCACCGCAAACTCCGGATGCGCATTCAAGCCGGTGCCGACCGCCGTACCGCCCAGTGCCAGCTCGCACACATGTGGCATAGCCGCTTGGACATGGCGCAGCCCATGATCCAGTTGCGCCACGTAGCCGGAAAATTCCTGCCCCAGCATCAACGGCGTGGCATCTTGCAAATGTGTGCGGCCGATTTTGACAATGCCGCCGAATGCTTCGGACTTGGCCGCCAATGTGTCGCGCAATTGCTGAATGGCGGGAATCAGGCGCTGCTGCATTTCCTGCACCGCGGCGACGTGCATCGCGGTCGGGAACACATCGTTCGACGATTGGCCTTTATTGACATCATCATTCGGATGCACGATCCGTTTGTCGCCGCGCCCACCGCCGAGAATTTCCGAAGCGCGGTTCGCCAGCACCTCGTTGACGTTCATGTTGGTTTGCGTGCCGGAACCGGTCTGCCACACCACCAGCGGAAACTGATCGTCGAAATGACCGCCGGTCACTTCATCGGCAGCCTCAATGATCGCCGCGGCGTTGGCGGCGCTCAGCAACCCCAGATCGTGATTGACCTTGGCGGCGGCACGCTTGACCCTGGCCAGCGCATGAATCAGCGCAATCGGCATGCGCTCGCCGGAAATCTTGAAATTTTGCAATGAGCGCTGCGTTTGCGCACCCCACAATGCTGCGGTGGGCACTTCGACCACGCCCATAGTGTCGTGTTCTTCACGGGTTTGCATGGGTAGCTACCTCATCACATTGGATAAATTGGGTTATTGGTGTACTTTGAATTCGGTTTGTCATTTTAATCATTACAATATATAACATCAAAGTTCAAGCACCTTGCATGGTTTCATGTGCAAGATCGCCTGCAACGAAAGATTTGTCCTGACGCGACACCTCTCGAACCTGCCCTTCATGCCAGACAAAAAAGCTCTCGATGGAAGAATAAACGTGGCGTTTAGAATTCCACGCAACACGTTTGTTCATTAATGCGATGTGACCTGGCTTACACTGCACCACGGGTTTCAATGAGGATTCAAAGACACCATAAAACCCGACATGCCTACCAAATGGAAAAAACACTTCCGTCTCTTTGACTCCGAATCCAATTTGCCCAGACTGACCACTTTTCCTTGCGAGTGTAACTGGATGGTCAGAGCAAATAAATTCTGGGCCGGCTGAAGGTGCAACCAGAACTGACCAGGTTCGTTGACCAAGAAGTGGCAGCAGTTCGTCAAATGCATGAAGCTCAACTCTCAAGTTTTCTTGCGGGTGAAACTCGATTGAGTAGTTGTCGTTCTTAACGAACTCCTGAGCATCTCCAAACGAGACACTGCCACTAATGTCTTCCCCTGCAACACGAGCCTTCTCGACGTGACAATCCCATATCTCCTTGTTCGATACTAGAAGATCGGCAATCCGTCTTAGCATCTGTTCACGCGACCGATTAAACGATCCACGAAACTTCGGGTTTCTTACGGCGATAAGCCCCAAGAGATTCAAAATAAGATTACAGTCGCTATCCGTTGGAAATGTCTCACTATTGATGACCCTACGAATGGCATCAATTGCCTCACCTTCAAAGGGTGCAAGGGCGTTCTCTATTGCATCAGGCACGTAACCTTCGACATCGACGCGATTGAAATCTCTCTCCACACCAACGTTAAGCGGAGAAGTGCGAAATGAAGAACCTTTCTGTATATCCAACACGAAGAACTGACCGCCTTTGAGACCTGTGTCAGTAAAGGCGGCGAGATACGACTGTGGCAAGTAGTGATGCCGCCTAGAGATGGGTTTCACTGCCATGTAAGGCCTATGTAATATTTACAACAAAATACCGCATAACCTGATTGTGTCAACTGCTGCAACACTCAATCCCAGCTCAGCGCACCGCCGGTTTGATATTCCGTCACCCGCGTCTCAAAGAAATTCTTTTCTTTTTTGAGATCCATCATTTCCGACATCCACGGGAACGGGTTATTGGCATTCGGATACAGCGCGTCCAGACCGATCTGCTGGCAGCGGCGATTGGCGATATAGCGCAGATATTCCTTGAACATCGGCGCGTTCATGCCCAATACACCACGCGGCATGGTATCTTCGGCGTAACGGTACTCCAAAGCCACGGCCTTTTGCATCAATGCGGCTATTTCTTCACGGAATGTCTTGGTCCACAGATGCGGATTCTCCATTTTGATCTGGTTGATAACGTCGATACCAAAATTGCAGTGCATCGATTCATCGCGCAGAATATATTGATATTGCTCGGCTGAACCGGTCATTTTATTTTGCCGCCCGAGCGCCAGAATCTGCGTAAAGCCCACATAAAAGAACAGACCTTCCATGATGCAGGCAAACACGATCAGGCTTCTGAGCAACTGTTGATCCGTCTCCAATGTACCGGTCTTGAAGTGTGGATTGGTCAGCGTATCGATAAACGGAATCAGAAATTCGTCTTTGTCGCGAATCGAGGATACTTCGTGATAAGCGTTGAAGATTTCCCCTTCGTCCAAGCCCAATGACTCAACGATGTATTGATACGCATGAGTGTGGATGGCTTCTTCAAATGCCTGGCGCAGCAAATACTGGCGGCATTCCGGATTGGTGATGTGACGGTACGTACCCAGCACGATATTGTTCGCCGCCAATGAATCCGCCGTGACAAAGAATCCCAGGTTACGTTTGACCAAACGGCGCTCATCTTCGGTCAGGCCGTTGGGATCTCTCCACAACGCGATATCGCGACTCATGCTGATTTCCTGCGGCATCCAATGATTCGCACAAGCGCCGAGGTATTTATCCCAGGCCCATTTGTATTTGAATGGCACCAATTGATTCACGTCCGCATTGCAATTGATGATTTGCTTATCTTCAACCGAAATGCGGCGGTTGGCGCTGCCGGCAATGGCTGGCTCCTCCGCGGCGGCATCACTTGCTGCTTCGACAACGTGGGATTCCTTAAACAATCCTTGTAGCGGCCCATCCAGACCCGGGATTGATCGCGTTTCAGCTTTGGGTGTTTCGTCTTCAAATGTCAGCATAATTGGCTCCTTTTTCCTGATCTTTTTGGATTATTGACATGATTCGCAGCTTTCGTCATCGATCGCGCAATATTTGATTTCAACCGTGGATACTTCCACCGCCGCCTTAGCAACTCCGCCATCGGCAGGGACGGCATTCAATGACCCTGCACGTACGGTCGATTTTTCCGCCGCAGTGGCGCCCATCGAGCGCAAATAATACGTGGTTTTTAGACCGCGCAGCCACGCCAGCTTATAGGTTTCATCCAATTTCTTGCCGGATACGCCCCCCATATAAATGTTCAGCGATTGTGACTGATCGATCCATTTCTGCCGCCGCGCCCCCGCTTCAATCAGCCACAGCGGGTCCATTTCAAATGCAGTCGCGTACAGGGTGCGGATATTTTCCGGAATACGGTCGATCTTGCTGATCGCGCCATCGAAATATTTCAAGTCGGAGATCATGACTTCATCCCATAAGTTGATCTTCTTCAGATCATTCACCAGTGACCGATTGGTAATCGTGAATTCCCCGGACAAATTCGATTTAACGTACAGATTCTGATAAGTCGGCTCTATACTCGCAGAAACGCCCACAATATTGGATATCGTTGCGGTCGGTGCGATCGCCAGGCAGTTTGAATTGCGCATGCCATGCAACTTGATGCGCTGCCGCAATGCATCCCAATCCAGCGTCGTTGAGAGATCCGCTTCGACATAGCCGCCGCGCTCCTGTTGCAACACCGTCAGCGTATCGTGAGGCAGAATGCCGCGATCCCACAGGCTGCCTTGATAACTGCTATAACAGCCGCGTTCTTGCGCCAATTCAGTCGAGGCCCAGTAAGCCTGATAAGCCACGGCTTCCATGGAGCGATCGGCAAATTCCACCGCGGCTTGCGAACCGTATGCAATGCCCAGTTGATGCAGGCAATCCTGGAACCCCATGATGCCTAATCCAACCGGCCGGTGCTTCAGGTTGGCATTGCGCGCTTTCGCCACGGCGTAAAAATTGATGTCGATGACATTATCCAGCATGCGCATGGCCACATGAATGGTGCGTTTCAGCTTGTCCGTGTCCAGCGCACCGTCTTTCAAATGCGCAACCAAATTGACCGAACCCAGATTGCAAACGGCGATCTCCTTATCGTTGGTATTCAGCGTGATTTCCGTGCACAGATTAGAGCTGTGCACTACGCCGACATGGTTCTGCGGTGAACGTATATTGCAAGGATCCTTAAAGGTAATCCACGGATGTCCGGTCTCAAACAACATGCTCAGCATTTTGCGCCACAATTGCAGCGCCGGAATCTTTTTGTACAATTCCAGTTCGCCACGTTCAATCTTAGTTTCGTAGCCCAAATACGCTTGTTCAAATTGCTGGCCGAATTTCTCATGTAAATCAGGAGCATCCGAAGGTGAGAATAATGTCCAATCGCCACCCTCCATGACACGTTTCATAAACAAATCGGGAATCCAGGTGGCGGTATTCATGTCGTGCGTACGACGGCGATCGTCACCGGTATTTTTACGCAGTTCGAGAAATTCCTCAATATCCAGATGCCAGCATTCCAGATAGGCACAAACTGCACCTTTGCGTTTACCGCCTTGATTGACCGCCACCGCGGTATCGGACACCACTTTCAGAAAGGGCACCACGCCCTGCGATTTACCATTGGTGCCTTTGATGCGTGCACCCATGGCACGCACCGATGTCCAGTCATTACCCAATCCACCCGCATACTTGGCCAGTAACGCATTTTCCTTGATGGATTCATAAATGCCATCCAGATCATCCGGCACGGTGGTCAGATAGCAGGATGATAATTGCGAGCGGCAAGTACCGGAATTAAACAATGTCGGTGTCGAGCTCATGAAGTCAAAACTCGACAATACTTGATAGAATTCAATCGCACGCGCTTCCCGGTCGATTTCATTCAACGCCAGCCCCATCGCCACGCGCATAAAAAACGCTTGCGGCAATTCGATGCGTTGTTCTTTGATATGCAGAAAATAGCGGTCGTACAATGTTTGCAATCCCAGGTAATCAAATTGCAGATCGCGATCCGCATCCAGCGCTTCGCTTAAACGAGCCAAATCGAATTGCGCCAGCCGTTGATCCAGCAGATCGGCTTCAATGCCGCGTTTGATGAAGGCTGGGAAATACTCTTTATATTGCGACTTCATCATTTGCTGCGAAACCTCAGCGCCCAGCACTTCATGACGCACATTATTCAACAACAAACGTGCCGTGACATAACTGTAAGCAGGGTCTTTCTCAAACAGCACGCGCGCCGACAGAATCACGGATTTTCTGACTTCTTCGATGGGTACGCCGTCGTACAAATCTTTTAATGTGGCTTTTAGAATCAATGATGGATCTACGTCATCCCCTAATCCTGCACAGGAAGATTCAATCAATGCAGACAATTTAGCCACGTCCAGTGGCACTCTTTGCCCGTTATCCATCACATACAATACTTCAGCCGCTGTTTCTGCGGTTGATTTCTGCTTCAGCTTAGCTCTTTCCCGCGTACGTTCCTCACGGTACAGCACATAAGCGCGCGCCACATCGTGTTCGCCGGAGCGCATTAAAGCCAATTCAACCTGATCCTGGATATCTTCGATATGAAAAGTACCGCTATCGGGCTGCCGGCGCAACAAGGCATTCACCACATCCTGAGTTAGGCTGGCCACCACCTCGCGCACCCTGACCGATGCAGCGCCCTGGCCACCATCGACTGCGATAAAAGCTTTCGTCAAAGCCACCGAGATCTTGCCGGGCTCAAACGTGACCACGGCGCCATTACGGCGAATAACTCTATGTTGAGGAAAACGGGAATTTTGTGTCGGCGTATCGTTAAAACTTGAAGTTCCGGATACAGATTTGAGGTTGGTATGCTCTGTCGCAAGTTGCATTGATGATTCCTCCTGGCTGAATATTCATCAAAGAAAATACAAATTTCCATGTATTCAATGAAATAGTATTATTCTCACAAAACCACTATATATAGTGTTTAAAGATAATTACTACAGCACAAATAGTACACCAAAAATTATTTTATTGCTGCAAATTTTTTTATTATTTGTCAGAATAAAAAATAATTTAAGACCATTTTTATTTAAGATTGAATCCGATCAGGGAGTTGGAGAAAGTTGTTTTATACACAACAAACACGACATACCAATAAGCTGACAATTGACACTAGGGCACTGTTTCGACAAAGCAAGAAATCACCACGCTAACTTGCACAATATCCATCATCAGCGGCAGGCGGTTTTGTTGCTAGCATTGCGCCAGCAATTTATCCAATTGATTAGCAAATGATTTACGGTCATTCTGACTCAAGGAGGGCTGACCACCGGTATCAACACCACTGTTGCGTAAGGCTTCCATGAAGTCACGCATACTTAATCGCGCGCCGATATTTTCCTTGGTATAGAGTTCACCCCGCGGACTCAGCACAAAACCATCTTTTCTGATGACTTCCGCAGCCAGTGGAATATCGCTGGTGATCACGAGATCTCCGCCTTCCAGCCGTTTGACGATTTCGTTATCCGCCACATCAAACCCGGATTCCACCTGTTGCATGCGGATGAACGGCGAGGGGGGTATATACACGGGATGATTGGCAATCAGTATTAAGTGCCGTCGCGTTCTTGCGGCGGCTCTAAATAAAATTTCTTTGATAACAACCGGGCAGGCATCGGCATCAATCCATATTTTCATGCATGATCGCCTGGGACAAATTAATGTTCATCGGAATTCCCTTTGTCACTCTTCAACGCTTGCGGCAATGCAGCCTTTAAATAATAAAACATCGACCACAGCGTTAAAACTGCGGCAATATAGATTAACCACGTGCCAATTTGCTGCGCATCGAAATGTTCGCCGATATTTTCATGGTACAGTAACAATGGGATGGCGATCATTTGTGATGTAGTCTTGATTTTACCCAGAAACGATACCGCGACACTTTTGGATTGACCGATCTGTGCCATCCATTCGCGCAGTGCCGAAACAGTAATTTCCCGCCCGATAATCACTAGCGCGATGGGCGCATCCAATCGGCCCAAATAAACCAGTACAATCAATGCAGCACACACCATTAGTTTGTCAGCCACGGGATCCAGAAATGCGCCAAATGCGGATGTTTGGTTGAGCACGCGCGCCAAGTAGCCGTCCAACCAGTCGGTAATGGCTGCACCAGCAAAAATTAGTGTCGCAATGAGATTCTGGTTAGACGGTGATAGCCAGGAGTGGGGCAAATAAAAAATACCCACAAATAACGGAATCGCCAGAATACGTAACCAGGTTAATAAATTAGGCAGGTTATAAAGCATGAAATGGCACTTAAAAGTAAGTCGTAATGGAGTTAATGTAATTCTCGATAAATCTTTTCCGCCAATTTGCGGCTAATTCCTTCGGTTTGCTGTAATTCTTCAATGCTTGCAGTCAATACGCCTTTTAATCCGCCAAATCGCCCTAACAAGCGTTGTCGGCGCTTAGCCCCGACGCCATCGATATTTTCCAGGCTGGAGCTGGTTCTGGTTTTGCCACGCCGACCACGATGCCCTTGAATCGCAAAACGGTGTGCCTCATCGCGGATTTGTTGGATTAAATGCAATGCTGCGTGTTCACTGGGTAATTGTAACGGCTTTTCGGATAAGGGAGAAATCAATTGTTCCAATCCGGGCTTGCGTTGTTCGCCTTTGGCCACGCCCAATAAACTGGCATCGTTGATGCCCAATTCCTGCAAAGCTTCCTGCGCTGCACTCACCTGTCCTTTACCACCATCGATCAGAATCAGATCCGGCAGTTGGCCTTCACCACTAATCACTTTTTGATAGCGCCGGGATAGCGCTTCCCGCATTGCAGCATAATCATCTCCAGGCGTAATGCCTTCGATGTTATAGCGGCGGTATTCGTTATTGCGCATGGAAAAATTATCGTATACCACGCACGATGCCACAGTAGCCTCGCCCAAGGTATGGCTGATGTCAAAACACTCAATGCGTTGCAGGCCAGGCATCTGCAATTCCTGCTGCAAGGCCAGCAAGCGCTTTTCCTGACTGGCTTGACGGCTCATCATTTGTTTCAAAGCCAAGAGGGCATTTTCAGTTGCCATATCAAGCCAGGCGCGTTTCTCACCGATCGGATTGAGTTGCAGGGTAATTTTATGGCCGCACTGTTCAGTTAATAACGCCTGCAACGCTTCACGCTCGATTTTTTCGCCCAGAATAATCAATGGGGGCACACTGCGATTCAGATAGTGCTGCGCCAGAAATGCCTCAACCACGTTCGCTGCGCTGTAATCGTTCGCATTTTGCGGGAAAAAGCTTTTATCCCCTAAATGACGCCCTCCTCGAATCATCGCCAGGTTGACGCAGACTTTCCCCGATCCATCCGGCGATACCCTGCAGGCCACCACATCGGCATCCAGCGCCTTTCCGCTATCGACAAACTGTTTCTCGCGAATCCGGCGCAACGCCTGGACCTGATCACGCAATACCGCCGCTTGTTCAAAGTCCAATTGTTCGGAAGCACGTTGCATCTTGATGTTGATCACTTCCATCACTTCAGTTTGCTTGCCTTGCAAAAACAGCTCGGCATTTTTGGCGTCGGTTTGATATTCTTGTTGACTGACCAAACTGACGCACGGACCACTGCAACGCTTGATCTGATACAGCAAGCACGGGCGCGTGCGATTACTGAAAACGCTATCTTCGCAAGTGCGTAAACGAAAAATTTTTTGCAGCAACTGAATACTTTCGCGCACCATACCCGCGTTTGGATAGGGTCCAAAATACTGATGCGCTTTATCCAATGCACCGCGATAAAACCCTAAGCGCGGGAACTCATGTCCACTCAAGATCACGTAGGGATAGGATTTATCATCGCGAAACAGAATGTTATAGCGCGGCTTCAGGCTTTTGATCAGGTTGTTTTCCAGCAGCAATGCCTCAGCTTCCGAACGCGTCACGGTAGTTTCGATTCCGGTCACTTGCGAAACCATCAACTGTGTTCTAGGTGCCAGATTGCTTTTCTGAAAATAGGAAGCGACACGCTTTCTTAGACTAACTGCCTTGCCGACGTAAATCACCTCGCCCGCGGCGTTGATCATACGATAAACACCCGGCTGTAACGGTAGGTTGCCACAAAATTCCTTGGCGTCAAAACCGCTGTTCGACAAACTGTTTAGTCCTCACCGCCCAATAGTTTTCCTGCCACAGCCCAATTTTCGTCAGGAAGTTCATCAAAACTGATGTAAGTGTAGGATTTCGGTTTATTTGCGACACGTTCCAGTGTATCGGTTAATTCGGTGGCAATCTGCTGCTTTTGCTCGCGGGTTAGTGTGCCAGCAACACGGATATTGACATAGGGCATAAATTCTCCTGGTAGTTGATTGAGTTACTTTTTGATATCAGCAACGATTTGCGCAAACACTTGCGCAAACATTTCTGCGGTCAAGCGTTTGGTCTGTGTATTGTAGCGGCTGCAATGATAGCTGTCATAAAGTCGCAAACCATTACTCGATGATGACGGCACTGCGTGTACCGCACCGTGCGCAAACGGATAGTTTTTTGCTTTTAACTGCAAGCTCATCAAAACAGCTTGATGCGCCACCGTACCCAGCACCAGCACAGCAGTACCGCCACCTTGTACAAACTGATTAATTTCAATCGACAGATATTGATTACACTGCCTGATTTCCATTGGGATCGGCTTGTTTTCCGGTGGCAGGCACTTCACCGCATTGGTAATACGGCAATCCACCAATTGCAATCCATCATCCGCTGAAATCGAATCATTTCGCGTGGCAAAACCAAATTTATGCAAGGTCTGATACAATAAAATGCCCGCAAAATCTCCGGTAAACGGCCGTCCAGTACGATTTGCACCGTGCATACCGGGTGCCAAGCCTACAATTAGAAGCTTCGGCGCAACCTCGCCAAAAGCAATCACCGGACGTGCATGGTAGTCCGGATACTGATCCTTTACGGTTTGCAAGAAACTGGACAAACGTGGGCATTGCTGGCAGTTCAGAATAGCCTGATCAAAGGCATGCAGTGAGACATCAGTCATGATGGAAGAACACTCAAAAAGCAAAAAGGATATTGTATGCGCACCGGCTTAATCGAGGATTAAATTTTTGCTGATTCATTTCATTTTATCACTGACGAGAAATTGACGTTTCCAGCCTAAGAAGGTATAGTGTCGCCTTTTCCGGGGTGTAGCGTAGCCTGGTAGCGCGCCTGGTTTGGGACCAGGATGTCGGGAGTTCAAATCTCTCCAC
>NZ_JALHQJ010000082.1 GCF_022842015.1 Nitrosomonas sp.
GTGACAAAAAAGAGCATGCACAGAGAAATTCCGTTTGCGCGTGCCTGCCAATTCATCTCAAACCAGAATTTCTACTTGGCAGCGCATAACTGATCGCTGAATTTCTGAGTAAGCTCTAAGTAATGGCCAGATGAGAGATGCCCGAATGGATATCCTGTGTTTTAGCTTCAGCACCCTCGAGCTTGATTTGCAAGCGTAATTCATTCATCGAATCGGCATTGCGCAATGCATCTTCATAACTGATTTTGCCGGCTTCATAGAGTTCAAACAGTGCCATATCAAAGGTTTGCATGCCCATTTCACGCGAACTTTTCATAATGGTCTTAATTTCATGCACATTGCCTTTAAAAATCAGATCTGAAATTAACGGTGAGTTAAGCAGGACTTCGATAGCCGCAACCCTTCCTTTGCTGTCTTTAGCCGGGATCAATCGCTGTGCCACCAATGAGCGCAAATTCAGCGATAAATCCATCAATAACTGCGCTCTGCGTTCTTCCGGGAAAAAATTGATGATGCGATCAAGTGCCTGGTTGGCGCTGTTGGCGTGTAATGTTCCCATGCAAAGATGGCCGGTTTCGGCAAACGCAATCGCGTGTTCCATGGTTTCACGATCGCGGATTTCTCCAATCAATATGACATCGGGGGCTTGCCGCAGCGTGTTTTTCAGCGCAGCTTCCCATGACTCAGTGTCGACGCCTACTTCGCGCTGGGTGATGACACAGTTAATGTGTTCGTGAACATATTCCACCGGATCTTCGATGGTGATGATGTGACCATAGCTATTCTTGTTGCGATGCCCAATCAATGCTGCCATGGATGTCGATTTTCCAGAACCGGTTCCACCGACAAAAATTACTAGACCCCGTTTGCTCATCACAACTTCCTTAAGCACTTGCGGCAGAGCTAAATCATCAAACTCGGGGATTTTGGTGGTGATGGTACGTAATACCATGCCAACGCGTTGTTGTTGAACAAACGCGTTGACACGGAAACGTCCGATTCCGGCTGGGCTAATTGCAAAATTGCATTCTTGCGAAGCTTCAAATTCTCCAACTTGTTTTTCATTCATAATCGCTTTGGCCAACATTTCGGTATGCTGTGCGGTTAAGGATTGTTGAGAGACCGGAGTCATTTTTCCGTCAATTTTGAATGCAGGTGGAAATCCAGCTGTAATGAACAGATCCGAGGCTTTCTTGCCCAGCATTAAGCGCAGTAAATCCGACATAAATTTTGCAGCTTGTTCTTTATCCATTGGTTGCCCCTGAAATTTACAATACACTCGATTGCTCGACTAAACCCTAAAATTGTCCTTATTCATCGCTTGAGTCCTGGCTTCAGCGACTGAGACGGCATTGCGTTTTACTAGATCGGTTAGGTTTTGATCCAGTGTTTGCATACCTGCGTTCTGACCTGTTTGTATCGCTGAATACATTTGTGCAACTTTGCCTTCACGGATTAGATTACGAATCGCTGGGGTGCCAATCATAATTTCATGCGCAGCTACGCGCCCCTTGCCATCCTTGGTTTTTAACAGCGCCTGAGAAATAACTGCGCGCAATGATTCCGATAGCATCGCGCGAATCATTTCTTTTTCTTCCGCCGGAAACACGTCGATTACACGGTCAATAGTTTTTGCCGCCGAGCTGGTATGCAATGTTCCAAATACCAGGTGACCGGTTTCAGCTGCGGTCATCGCCAACCGTATGGTTTCAAGGTCGCGCAATTCGCCTACCAGAATAATGTCTGGGTCTTCACGCAGTGCGGAACGTAGCGCATTTGAGAAACTTAATGTATCACGGCCTATTTCGCGCTGATTAATCAAGCATTTCTTGCTTTCGTGCACGAATTCAATCGGGTCCTCAAGTGTTAAGATATGGCCATACTCATTTTCATTGATGTCATTGACCATTGCAGCCAGGGTAGTCGATTTTCCCGAGCCGGTAGGACCTGTTACTAATACAACCCCACGCGGTTGCTTGGCAATTTCAGCAAAAATTTTGGGTGCGCGTAAATCTTCCAAGCTGAGAACCTTGGATGGAATCGTTCGCATGACTGCTGCTGCGCCGCGTTGTGTATTGAATGCATTGACCCGGAAACGGGCTAGATTTGGTATCGCAAAGGAAAAATCACATTCCAGATGCTCTTCGTAAAGTTTGCGCTGACCATCATTCATAATGTCATAAATCATCGCGTGTACATCTTTATGAGCCATTTCCGGCAAATTGATGCGACGGATGTCACCATGCACCCGGATCATCGGAGACATGCCCGCAGATAAATGCAAATCAGAAGCGTTGTTTTTAACCACAAAGGCAAGTAGCTCAACAATATTCATTAGGTATCCTCTTGTGACGATGCAAAATGTGATGGGAGTGTTCTGCAACTGATCAGCCTGGCAAATCGTTGTGAAATGCCATCTGCATTGCTGTTGCAGCGTTGAGAGCGAGTGCATATTAAGCGTTTTGCTCGCTCTTGCTTTGCACAGACTTCTTTGAAAACGTATTTCAACTGCCTGTTAATGCGATCAATCACTAGCCAGTCCGTTTGTTAACGGACAGAGCAAATAAAAAATTGAGACAAGTTGGCAATTGACTGTTTTTAAGAATACTGCAAGATTGGATATAATTTTTACGTGGATTGATTAACCGCATCCTTGATTCGATTAGCCCACGCTGTGGCTTCCAATTCCAGCTTAATGAATTCATCCATGTTGATAAATCCCATTTCTGACAAAATTGATGACACTGTTTCATATTCACCCTTTTCATGGGCTTCAATTAATTCCAGTTGATGCCCTAAATAGCCTCGTCGTGTCAATAGAGCTTCGCCCATATCTTTTTGAATACTTAGCGTGCTAACAAGCTCTGACATTTCCATCCCGAGCAAAGTATCCAGTAGTGATAGTACCCCTACCATAAAGGCACGATCCTGATGATTCTTATCGTGTGGACGATCCGCAATGGCAATTGCTTCTAACAATCTGCCACGAACTGTGGCTGTCTGCATTAACGCATCTGATGCGCCACCATCCCTTTGCTTAGCAGCATAGAGCAATATCTGGATCCAGCGTTGAAGCTGTTTCCGGCCAATAATCATAATGGCTCGTTTGATGGAGTTAATCGTGCTTGGTAAACCGCCCGCAGCGGAATTTACCATGCGTAACAAGTTATAGCTTAAGCCGGGCTGAAACTTGAGCTCGTTTTCAATTTCAGTTACTTCACCGTCTTTAACAACTAACAGTAATAGTTTCAATAGAGATAGCTTCGAGGGATCAATACGTTTTCCAGTAATAATCTCTGGTTTTGCAAAATAAAAGCCTTGCAGCATCTGAAAGTTCAGCGCGATACAATTTCGAGCGATTTCCTTACTTTCAACTTTCTCTGCCAGTAATAGCACCGGCCAACGCCTTAGATTCTTTATAAGATTAAGTAAGTTATTCTGGTTTAGTGCAGTAATGTTAATCTTAACTATATTAATGAGCGGCATTATGCGTTCAAACCGCTGATCTAGTTGAACGACATTCGAGAGCGCTAATTGATAACCTTTTTGTTTTAAGAATAAACAGCGTTGTATGATTTCATCATTAATCTCTACACTTCTCAAAATTTCGAGGACTACATGTTTCTTTGGGAGCATGCAGATTGCATCATTCATCAATAACTTAGCATCAACTTTAATAAATCCGCGCCGTTTGCCAATCACATTTTCTATACCTAATTGACCATAGGTGTCAATGATGACATTGGCTGAAGCAGCAGAATTATCGGTAACCTCAACGACGTTATTTTGATTAGTACGAAATAAAAGCTCAAACGCCACTAAATTTTGTTTGCTATCCAGAATCGGTAATCTGCCAAGATAAACTTCCATCCTATTTTCCTCTATAGCTTCACGTTATCCTGCATGCACCTGTTTATCGTTCAGAATTGAAACGAGTTGAGTTTTTGTGCAACACTGCAATCTTATGTAATAAAAGAAATATATGGCGCAAGGCGCGAGAACGCACGGGTTGACTGAAGGCACATTCTTTCAAGCTGTCAATTAATGAATGGCATTGAATACTTCAGTAACTTGCAATTTAGCTACGGTAATAACCGATTCCACAATTTCTGCTGTCAAGCCAAGATAACTCCATGTTTTAAGGGCACGATCTGATATGGCTGTTTCGAGGTTCATCGGTTGATTAGTACAAGGCTGGATATAGTTGGCGATACTTATAGCCGCACAAAGTGTGCTGGCATCAGATTGATATTCTTCATTTTTCATGGGGTCAGATTGATATTCGACCATTTTCCATATGTTAGGTGGTAATTTCCATTGTTTTAAAAGTTCGGCGCCCAATTGTGCGTTGGTGAAACCAAAAATCTTCCGTTCTTCCTGGATTGCAGCATCTTCACCTTGATTCAGGCAATGCAATATTTTTGCAGATTCTTTGGGAAATTGACTAAAAAGAATTAATCGTCCAACGTCATGCAATAATCCAGCAATGAAAAAACGCTCTCGACTATCAACGCTTGATGTTAATAAGCGCGCGGTTACACCACTCGTAATGCTGTGATTCCAGAACATGTCCATGTTGACCAGATCAGGTGAAATTCCTTTAAAGGTTGTGGTCACTGATGATGCAATCACCAGATTACGCAATTCTTTATGTCCGATGATCGAGATGGCTTTCATAACGGTTTCAATTTTTCCAGAGAAACCAAAATAAGTACTGTTTGCGAACTTCAATAGTTTTGCTGTTAGTGCGGGATCACTTAAGATGATACGTTCTAATTCAGTATTTGTTGCTTCCCCTGAGTCAATTAAATCATTAATGCGAAACACAGCATCAGGTAAGGAAAAAATAGATCGAACGTTAGTGACTATTGTGCAAAGATCCATTTGAGTCTCAGAGAATTTGAGATAACGCTAATTTTAACTTTGTTAAGTACATTTTTTTGTAGCTGCTTCTGATATTTATGCTGCAGCAACACATTCTCGTTGCCAACTTGGGTTATCAAGGTGATGATCCAGTATGCGAAGCAAAGATTAAACCAAAATTACTCTTATTGCACTGAGGATTAAGGGGGGGAAATTGTCTGATTTCTCAGAAAAGATGTGATTTTGTTTAGGAGAATTACTCTAACAGGCGCTGTTTAAGAACTAACCGCATTGCTGCTGCGGTGTTAAAACAGACTCATATGCTCAGCATAAGCTGCACTTTTTCGCCTGTTTTACTTTGCATGGGCTGCTCGTGAATGGTTTTTTAACGCTCAGCTAAGAGCCTGATTTTCCAGAAATGAGTGCAATATATTTTTCCTGGAGCTGTTCTTTGCTCTCTACGATAGCGGGATTAGTTGTAATGCAATCTACCGGACAGACCTCTATACATTGAGGTTCACTGTAGTGTCCGACGCACTCTGTACATAGGCTGGGATCAATTTGGTAAATTTCTTCACCTTGCGAAATCGCGCCATTTGGACACTCGGGTTCGCAAACATCACAGTTGATACATTCATCGGTAATAATTAGTGCCATTTATATTCTCAAGATTATTGGGTTAATTTCTCACGCAGTTTTTTTGCGACCAGCGGGTGTACAAACGTATCAGCATTTCCGCCAAGCGATGCTATTTCGCGCACGATGGTTGCAGAAACAAACATATATTGTTCTGAGGGTGTCATGAATAAAGTTTCCACATCAGGATATAACCCACGATTCATTCCGGCCATTTGGAATTCATATTCAAAATCTGAAGCAGCGCGCAAGCCGCGCACAATTATTCGCGACCTTTGTTGCTGCAAAAAATTCATCAGTAAGCCAGAAAATGCCATAACTTTGACATTAGAACAATCTGACAGAACCTCCTGTGCCATCTCCACTCTTTCTTCTAAGGTGAAGAAAGGTTTCTTGCCGCTACTTACGGCGACTGCAATAACCACCTGGTCAAATAAACGCGAAGCGCGTCTAACTAAATCTTCATGCCCCCGGGTTATGGGATCAAACGTGCCGGGATAAATCGCCTTATCCATAGTGTGCCAACTCCAGCAGTTGATAACGAACAGTTCCTGCCTTAGCGCCGCGATGTATTTTCCATTGTTCATCCAAATTCCATATGCCTCTGGATTCAGAATAAACCAATCCATTTTGTTCAAGATGCGGTGGCAGCAGCGGCATTAATCCAGGTAGTAAATCAAGACGATAGGGTGGGTCAAGAAAAATAACATCAAATTTACGTGCATCAGATTTCATAAAACTTAGCGCATTCATTAGGAGCAGTTCAACCTGCATTGCTTGTAATTTCTCTTTATTTTCTTTCAGTGCTTTATATACTCGTGCATCATTATCAACCATAACTACTTGTGCTGCGCCACGTGACGCAGCCTCGAAACCTAACGCGCCACTACCAGCAAACAGATCGAGGCAACGCAGACCACTTAAGTCCTGCTCTAGCCAATTAAAAACTGTTTCTCGTATTCTATCGGAAGTGGGTCTTAAATCGGGATGTTCCGGAAAAGTCAGCAAACGGCTTCGCCATTGACCTCCGATGATGCGGATTTTTCCCTGAATTAGCGTCATACAGCAAATATTTTTACTCAATCGCTCCGGCAATGACAGCTACCATGCCATCGGGCGGGATTCGCCGCTGAAATGCTTGCCGAATTTGCTCGGTAGTTACTGCTTCAACGGCTTCCAGATAATCTGCCAGATAAGTAAGTGGCAATTGATAAAAACCGATTACGGATAGAAAACCTAATATTTTGCTATTACTGTCGAGCCGCAGTGGAAAACCACCGATAATATTTTGTTTAGCTGCTACTAATTCTTCTTCTGTTGGGCCATTCAATACAAAATCTTTAAGTACTTTTTGGGTTAAAGCAAATGCTTCCTCGGATTGCTCTTTTTTAGTTTGCAAGCCAATTTGAAACGGTCCTTGCTCTTTATATGGCGCAAAAAAACTGTAAACACTATAAGCCAAACCGCGTTTTTGTCGTACTTCTTCCATCAGGCGTGAAACAAACCCTCCACCTCCTAGAATATGATTTCCAACCAACAGGGAAAAATAGTCGGGATCATTCCGGCGCAATCCGGGGTAAGCCAGTTGGATGTGACTTTGTGCGGCGGGGTGGGGTAGTCTTTTTATTTCTACCTTGGGAAGGATGACTGGCGGAACGTCCTTTGGTTGCCCAGTCGAAGGTAAGCTTGCAGTCAATTTTTCTGCAATTGCTGCTGCTTCAAGTCGAGTTACATCACCGATGATTGCTATCACAGCGCCTTCTGCTACATAATGGGAGTGGTAAAAAGTGAGTAGATCCTCGCGCTGTAATTTATCGAGCGTCTCAATTTCACCCCGTTCATTGAATCCATAGGGATGATTGCCGTATAGCATCTTCATTAATTCGCGCTCGGCGATATAATCCGGTTTAGTGCTTGATTCTCTTATACTTGAAATAATTCTTGCTTTTTCCCTCGACAAGATAGCTTGCGGGAATTCCGGGGATTGAATAATGCGGGCAAATACATCCAGTGCTTGTTTGCGTTCTAGTTCACTACTCAAGGTACGTAAAACAATACCAGCACGATCCCGATCAAAATGACTTCTGGTTTGCGCTCCCACATCGGCTAATGCAGTGGCGATTTGATCCTCAGACAAGCCTCCTGCACCCAGGCTGAGCAGATGCTGAACCAGATTGGCGCGACCTGATTGACTCGGGATATCCATACTGCTGCCTGCCGCAAATTCGACACTCACATCCAGTATCGGTAGGTCATGATTCTCCACGAAATATACTTTTGCCCCAGAAGAAGCCTGCCAAAATTGGATTGGTAGCGAAGCTAATGCCCACGGGGAATAAAAGCCAAGCAGTATAATAAAAAAGAAAAATTGTTTCATGGGTACCAGAGCCTCCTGCAGTGCGTTCTCAGAGCAAGCATGTTATAAAATTTGCAATTAACCACTATTGCGTAATCCTGCTGTTACACCGTTGATAGTGAGATGAATAGAACGTTTAACTTCTTCACTATCTTCGCCAGATCGGTAGCGGCGAAGCAATTCCACTTGTAAGTGATTGAGTGGATCGATATAGGGGATTCTATTACGGATGCTGCGTGCTAATGTCGGATTATCTTGCAGTAACTCGACATTACCAGTGATCGCAAATAGCCACTTTTCACTTCTCACGCGCTCTTCTTGGATTCGTGCAAAAATCTGCTTACGCAGTACAACATCGTCTACCAGTTCAGCGTAGCGTGAGGCAATGCCCATGTCTGTCTTAGCTAGTACCATATCCATATTCGACAACAGCGTTTGCATAAAGGGCCATTTTTGGTACATTTCTTGCAATAAGGCGAGCCCTTGGTCATTTTGATCTTGTTGATTCACAAATGCTTCCACTGCATGGCCGAAACCATACCAGCCTGGCAGCATCATCCGACTCTGGCTCCAGCTGAATACCCATGGAATCGCACGTAAATCTTCAATTTCATCGGAATTCCTGCGGGAAGGTGGTCGACTGCCTATGTGCAAACCTGCCATTTCCCGAATAGGTGTTGATTCCAGAAAAAATTGCTTGAATCCCGAAGTTCCAAACACTAAATCTTGATAAGCTGCAAAAGAAACCGCTGCGAGTTTACTCATCGCGGGATAATATCGATCTGCATTTTTGCCGATCGAGTCATGGCCTAGTAAAGTTGCTTCCATTGTCGCTGCCACTAAAGTTTCAAGGTTACGACGCCCAATCTCGGGTTCAGCATATTTACTACTAATGACTTCACCTTGTTCGGTTACACGTATCTGACCATTCACACTGCCGGGAGGTTGTGCCAAGATGCTCTGATAACTCGGCCCACCGCCACGTCCTACAGTGCCACCACGACCATGGAATAGACGTAATCCAATCTGATGTTTAGCAAAAACCTTAGTCAGTGCAATTTCTGCCTTGTAAATCTCCCAATTCGAAGCGATAAATCCACCATCTTTATTGCTATCGGAATACCCCAACATGACTTCCTGTACACTGCCTACTGAACTTAACAGCTTGCGGTAATAGGGTAGTGAAAATAATTGATCCATAATTTCACCGCAGCTTTGCAAATCAGAAATTGTTTCAAACAATGGGATAATATTGAGATGCAACTGGGGGGATTCTCCAGTTTGCAGCAAATCCACTTGACGTAACAAGTATGCTACTTCCAGTATATTGACCACCCCAGTGGTCATGGAAATAATATAATTCGGCATTGCTGTGCGTCCGAAACGCCGATGAATTTCGGCGGCGCACTGCAAAATGTGTAATTCGGATTGCGTCGTTTCAGAGAACTCCGAGGGAATAGTCAATAATGGATGTAACCGATTAATTTCTAACAATAACCAATCTACCCGCTCCTTCTCACCCAGTTGCAAGTAATCCTTGTGGCCGGTGTAATATTCAAATAACTCGCTTACGACTTGTTCATGAATTTTGCTATGTTGACGCATATCCAAAGGTGCAAGATGAAAGCCGAATACATCTGCGGCTCGCCGCAAATTGCGTAATGCACCTCGCGCTACCCAAGATGATTTATGCTGTTTCAGCGATTGAATGATTACATCGAGATCGTGTATAAATTCAGCGCTATCAACGTAAGGCTCCTTGGTTTCTTCTGTGCTTAGCTGCAAAACTTGATGCCCAAATTTTTTTGCGGTGGCGACCAAACGAGCGCCTATGCTCAGAAAAATGCGCCGATAAGGTTCATCAGACCGGTTAGGGATATCCGGGGCGGTAGCAAGTAAATTTTTGACTTCGTCACTGATCTCTACCAAGAGTTCGGTCAGGCTCATGGAACGACCAATTTTTTGCACGGCATCAATATAATATTCCAGTGCCACCGCTGATTGGCGTTCCACAGCGCGCAGCATGACATCGTGTGTGACAAAAGGATTGCCATCGCGATCGCCGCCAATCCAGCTTCCAATTCGCAGAAACGAAGTCACCAATGGAATATCGTTGACCAGCCGACGCTCGAGCAAATCTTCCATTTTTGCGTATATATATGGGATTTCACTTAAAAACGTATAACTGTAATACGCTAAACCATTTTCAATCTCATCATAAACGGACAGGCGAGTCGGACGTAACATACGTGTTTGCCACAAAATTTGAATTGTAGCTCGCTGATTTTCTTCATTATGACGTAATTCATTTGGAGTCAACTCAGTCCATGCTCGTTCTTTTAGTAAGCGCTCAATGGCTAATTGGCAATCCAATATGCTTCTACGCTGTACTTCGGTTGGGTGCGCAGTCAGAACTGGAGAAACAATCGCTTTCTTGAAGAAATCAGCAAGGACTGTTCGTGCATTACTACTGCTTTCCAATACGCGCTCTAGCGCTAACGTCACACTCCCTGCCTGTGGCGTTGAACCGGCGCGTAGGTGAGCCCGCCGCCGCCGGTTATGATGCACATCCTCTGCAATATTGGAGAGCAGTGAGAAATAACTAAAGGCACGAACAACTGGCAATGAATCTCTATCGCTTAATTGCTTGAGTATCGCTTCCAATTCATGCCTTGCAGTAGGATCCTGCTCGCGATGAAAACGAATTGCTATTTGGCGTATATTTTCCACCAATTCGAAGGCGTTATCTCCCTCTTGCTCACGTACCGTGTCGCCCAAAATGCGTCCAAGAAAACGAATATCCTCGCGCAATGGTGAATCTTTATCATTTGCTAACTGATTATTAACATCATTATTCTTTGAATCAACATCATTCATTACGTTCTACATCCGCTATAAAAAATGAAACCAGCGACCACTCGCGATACGCCAAGTCAGGGCTGGCCATGCTAAAATGATCGCCAGTAAGAATTTTTTGTAATTTTTTCATTTATATCATTAATGCCCAATTCATTTTTATTTCCCAAGAAAATTGTCATTGCTTCACGAGAAAGCTTACTTGCTATGTGGCAAGCCAAGTTCATTCAAAAATGCTTAAGTGAATTATACCCGCAAACTGAAATCAGCATACTTGGTATGACAACACGCGGTGATCAGATACTGGATCAATCATTATCTAAAATTGGCGGAAAAGGCTTATTCATTAAGGAACTTGAACAAGCTCTGGAAGATGGCCGCGCTGATATCGCAGTGCATTCCATGAAAGACATGCCTATGAATGTTCCAGTAGGATTCAAGCTAGCTGCGATAACTGAGCGAGAAGATCCACGTGATGCGTTTGTTTCTAATCACTATGCGAGTTTGGATGTGTTACCTGCGGGTAGTGTCGTTGGCACATCAAGCTTGCGACGCGAAAGCCAATTGCGGGCACGTTTTCCGCAACTTCGAGTGCAACCATTGCGAGGCAATGTTCAAACCCGATTACGCAAACTCGATGAAGATCAATATGCAGCGATTATCCTGGCTGCTGCCGGTTTAAAACGGCTTGAACTCTCCAATCGCATTACAGCATTACTCAATCCTGAACAAAGCTTACCTGCGGTTGGACAAGGTGCTTTAGGGATCGAATGCAGAGCGGATCGTCTTGATTTGATTAAGCTTATGCAACCACTACACCACCAGGGAACTGCTTATTGTGTCGAAGCTGAGCGTTCGGTGAGTCGTGTATTGGGAGGCAGCTGTCAGGTGCCATTGGGAGCTTTTGCTGAAATTAACAATAACAAACTTCAACTCCGTGGATTTGTTGCGCAACCTGATGGAAAACGTATCGTGAGCGGAGCATTAAATGGTGAACCGGAAACGGGTATTGCAATGGGGCAGCAATTGGCGCAAGAGCTGATTAAGCAAGGTGCAGATAAAATTCTGGCTGCTTTGGTATCTGCCGAAGGTTGGAATTGACTGCCAGTAAACAATTAGCTGGGATTAATATACTGGTCACTCGTCCGATACATCAAGCTACACTTCTTGCAGAAAGTATTCATGCTAGCGGTGGCAATCCGATTTTACTTCCAGTATTGGAAATCGCTGATATCGCGAATATTACCCCACTGATCAATCTGATCAAACGCTTGGACGAGTTTGATTGGGCGGTATTCGTCAGTCCTAATGCTGTTACCAAAAGTATGGATTTAATTACCAAGCAGCGCACGTTCCCTCCCCACTTAAAAATAGCTGCTGTAGGAAAAAGCACTGCGGACACATTAAGAGGGTATGGCATCAACGAGGTTCTTATCCCAATCGAATGTTTTGATAGTGAGGGGCTGCTTAAATCAAGGGAATTACAGAGTATGGGCGGCAAACGTGTTGTAATTTTTCGTGGTAATGGCGGCCGTACGCTATTGGGCGACACACTTGTGCAACGCGGTGCGTATATCGAATATGCCGAATGCTATCTGCGCAGGAAACCAGATATTGATAACGCACCTTTGCTTGCCGCTTGGTCACAAGGGGAAATACACGCAGTAATCATTACGAGCAGTGAGGGATTGCATAATTTATTTGACATAATAGGCAAGCTTGGCCAACAATTACTGAAAGTAACTCCGGTTTTTACAGCTCATGAGCGCATAGCACAAGTAGCCAAAGAATTAGGGTTAGAAAAAATCGTGAAAGTACCATGCGCTGGAGATGAAGGTTTGCTGAGAGGTTTGCATATATACTTTCAGACGATGGGAAGATAGCTTTTGTTTTGAATGATATATAAGGAAGGGGCCCATAATATAAAATATAAATAGTCGCGCATCAATTGTACTTACCGTGGTGGTAGGTGTGTACTTGTAATCCGTGATATAAATTAATAATGATCGACTCTAATGCGATGAGGAGAATATATGAAACTGATAGTCTGGCTAATAGCACTATTCACTGCTGCTGTGGCTGTTACACTTACTGCTAAAAACATCACTGGGCAAGCTTCACTGGTGATGCCGCCCTATCAATTAGAGCTACCGCTCGATCAGTTTATTATTGTTGTGATCGTGGCTTTTATAGTTTTCTATTTGCTAGTACGATTCATCTTGGGAGTATTTGGATTCAGCAAAAGGCATCGCCACAAAAAAACAGACGAGATGCTGCTATCCGGACTAAAAGCCTACTTTGAAGGTGATTTTGTTAAAGCACAGAAAAATACCGCCACTGCATTAAAGTTAGCAAATTCAGAAACTATCAAAACAATTAGTGCTGTTATCGCAGCTCGTTCAGCACACAAACTTGATCAAGTTGCAGCGCGAGATCAATATTTAAATGATGCTCTTAATCAAGCGCCAGGTGAAAAATCTTTGTGTCTTGCCACTAAAGCTAAGTTCCAGTTAGATGATGGACATTATCAGGATGCACTTAGAACCTTACAGTTATTGTATTCAGAGGGAGGGTTGCAACCCACTGCGGTGTTGCAACTGGAGCTGGAGGCTCAGCAACAGGGTGGAAATTGGGATGCAGTATTGGAGTTAACTGAAGTACTGGCGAAACGTCAATCGGCTAATAAAACACACATAAAGCAGTTAAGACACGATGCGCAAATAGAAAATATTAGAAGCAAAGCAACCGATTTGCAGTCCTTGAATCAGTATTGGTTGCACATATCGCCGATGGAAAAGATGGATAGTAAACTTTGTGCAGCTGCAGTGCGTGCCTACAGTTCTCTAGGAGACTGCGTAGCAGCAAATCGGATTATTGAACAAAATGTTCCGATCACATGGGATAGTAACTTAATTGAACTTTATGCGGAATGCTTGGGCTCTCATGTCAATAGGCAGATTGAATGCGCAGAAGTTTGGCTGAAATCACGACCTAACAATGCGCAATTGTTGTTGACGCTTGGTAAACTTTGTACTCATTGTGAGCTTTGGGGTAAAGCGCAAAATTATTTAGAAGCTAGCTTATCGGTTGAGCCA
>NZ_JALHQJ010000083.1 GCF_022842015.1 Nitrosomonas sp.
ATTATACATTGTTGCTGGATGCTGATATTGAACTGACCCCAGGAATTATTTTTGAGTTACGGCAAAAAGCGTGTAATGAGAACCTGGCACTGGTATCACTTATGGCTAAGCCGCCTATGGATAATTTTGTAGAGCGCTTATTGATGCCAGCATTTATTTTCTTCTTCAAACTATTATATCCATTTGGGCTAGCAAATAAGCCGGAATCACGCGTTGCCGCCGCCGCAGGCGGATGTATTTTGGTAAAAACACAAGTATTGCGTTCCACGGGTGCTTTTGCCAATTTGCATGATGCGTTGATTGATGATTGTACTTTGGCTGCGCATATTAAGCGTGCCGGGTTACGTACTTTTATAGGGCTTAGCCATGGAGCACGTAGTCATCGCGGCTATCATAAACTAAAACCAATCTGGGAAATGGTCGCGCGCACTGCATATACGCAATTAAAATATTCGCCCATTTTGCTGATTATCTGTACATTGATCATGATTTCCATGTTTTTGGTAGCACCTTTTGCTTTTATGTTCTCGTCTTACTTGGAAATTTATCTAGTGAGTATTCTGGCATGGGCTGCTATGTTTTTTACTTATTTACCTACTTTAATTTATTATCAGCGTTCCCCGCTTTGGGGGATTACCTTGCCGATCATCGGTATTTTGTATCTTGCCATGACTTGGACGTCAGCATTGCGGTATCGGAGGGGGGAACGTGCTTTGTGGAAAGATCGTCGTTATGAAAGTAAAACAAATACTTAAATTGATAGGATGGTATCTGATTTTAGTGGTGCTGCTACCAGTTCCTGCAGCATTGAGTTCATCCAATTCAGAAATAGGTAGTCCGGAACAGGTAGTAGTGCATTTGCAATCATCTCTACTCGATGTTATGCGAGAAGGCGAAAAATTCAGTTACGACGAGCGCTTCAAATACTTGCAGCCTGTCATTGATCAAACTCATGATATTGATCTGATTATTAAGACAATATTGGGCGCGACTTATTGGTCGCAGCTGGATAATGCACAACAGGATCTAATCGTTGAAACTTTTCGTCAATTGAGTATAGCAACGTATGCGGGGCGTTTTGTTCAGCATGAGGGTGAACAATTTCAGATTATCGAGCAACGTACCTTGCCGCGAGATCAAGTGTTGGTGCGGAGTCAATTAACCAAGTCGGATGGCGGTACGGTAAATTTTGATTATGTGTTGCATCAAGTTGCAGGGGATTGGCGTATCGTTAACATCCTGTTTGACGGTGTGAGTGATCTGGCAATAAAACGCGGTGAATATCGAGCCATTCTGCAACGGGATGGCTTTCAGGCGCTGATCGAAATGCTCAAGGAAAAGGTTGCGCTGACGCGACAGAACCCATAATGATTTTTATCTCTTTCCTCCAAAAGATTGATAAGACGTGACTAGTTCATCGAGTTCTAGTTATCGTTTTTTTGCTCGTTGGGCAGGCATATCTTATCGCTACGCTATCTGGATTATTCTGCTCATACTAGTTGTAGTTACACTAGGCGCGTTTTATATAGTTAACAATCTTGGTGTTCATACGGATACAACCGATATGCTTTCCGAAGATGTTCCTTTTCGCGCAAATCATATCCGGTATCTACAATCATTTCCTCAATACGAAGACACGCTGTTGCTGGTATTGGATGCTCCAACACCTGAGCAAGCGCATATAGCAGCAAAACGTTTTACTCGTTATTTGCAAGATGATGTTGCACAATTTCCTAGTACTTATTATTTAACGGGTGAACCCTTCTTTGAACAGAATGGGCTGTTCTACAAGGATTTGTCTGAGCTAAGCCGAATTACCGATTATTTGGCTGCGGCACAGCCACTGGTCGCACGTTTGGCAGATAATCCCAATTTATTCACTTTTTCTTCGGTTCTGACGGATGCCGTTGAAGAATTACGCAAGGGGCGTAAATTAGAGCTGGAGCCAGTATTCAGTGGTATCAGCGCAACATTGGATGCGCGGCTTGCGGGTAAATCTCGCGCGCTATCATGGCAGGCTTTATTAGGGGGCGAAGAACAAAAAGACACCTACCAGGAATTAATTATCGTACAGCCAAAGCTCGACTATTCTCAAGTTTTTGCTGCTGAAGGGCCTATTGACGCGATTCGTACTACGGCGAAGGGTATGGGATTTGCTCCAGATGCAACTGAAAAATTGCGCATTACAGGAGAGGTGGCGCTGGCTCATGATGAACTCAATAGTGCAATGCACGGTGCTCAAGACGCCGGGTTATTGGCGCTCATCATGGTTGCTGTGGTGCTGCTAATTGCATTTCGCTCAGCAGGTGCAATATTCACCATCATAGTGAGTTTACTGCTCGGTTTATTGCTAACAGCCGCTTTTGCAACCGTTGCTGTCGGTCATCTAAACCTGATCTCCATTGCGTTCGCAGTGTTATATATAGGTCTGGGGGTTGATTTTGCGATTCATTTCCTACTCAGACTTGAGGAAATCAGAAAGCCTGATCAGACTGTTCCCGAAGCAGTATATAAAACGGGTGGTGATATGGGGCAATCGCTGCTTATCTGTGCGCTGACTACCGCGATAGGTTTCTATGCCTTTATGCCAACGACCTATCGAGGTGTTGCAGAGCTGGGTTTAATCTCGGGAACGGGTATGCTCATAAGTTTTTTGATTACGGTGACGATGATACCCGCCTTGCAAAGGTTTTTCCCAATTCATATTAAAAAGTCATCGCGTTCCGTTCGATCAATTAATAAAATTCTGGATTTACCAAGGCGTTCGCGAAAGCTTGTGTATAGCGTTACCATCATTGCTGTCCTGGCTTCTATCTTAGCGTTGCCACATATCAAATTCGATTACAATTTATTGAATCTAAATAATCCGCACGCAGAATCAGTTCAAACCTTTCAGGAATTGCTGGAGGATGCGGAAGATTCACCTTGGCATATCAATGTATTAGTGGATGATGTTCAGCAAATAAGAGAAATAGCACAGCAACTAAGGATCTTGCCCGAAGTTAAAAGAGTGATCAGCATATTGGATCTGGTGCCGGAGGAACAAGAAGAGAAAAGTCTTTTGATCGAGGAAATGGCAATGATACTGGGGCCTGTTTCTTTTTCCACTACAGCATTTTTGATTCCGAGTCCTCATACGGTTTCGGAGCAGAGAATGGCGTTGGATCAATTAAGAACTGCATTAAATCAATTTGTTACTGAGAATCCGGAACATATGAGCGTTCTACCTGCTCGTGCATTAGAGGGTTCGCTTGCCAGTCTAATAGCGAAGCTGGATAAACCTGTGTTGGAAAGTGGAGAAGCGAAAGAACAATTATTGTTTACGGTTAATAATGATTTGTTGAGTTTATTGCCAGGCTCTATCCATCGTCTGCAGTTGGCTTTGGAGGCACAACCATTTGAACAAGAGGCATTGCCTGCATCGGTGACTGAGCTTTGGCATGGTAATGATGATGTGTATCGAATTGCGGTTTATCCATCTGAAAATATTAATGACAATGATGCCTTGCGTAGATTTGTTCGTGCTGTACAAAAAATCACACCAAATGCGACCGGTGTTCCTGTAATTAGCCTGGAAGCTGGGGAAGCCGTAGTAGATGCATTTTTTCATGCATTTTCGCTTGCACTGATTGGAGTCATATTGACGATCTGGATTATGCTTCGAAGCGCTGCTTCTACCTTGTTGGTATTAATTCCATTATTGCTTGCGGCGTTATTGACCGGAGCCGGCACAGTATTCATGGGCCTATCGTTTAACTTTGCCAATATCATTGCGTTGCCGTTATTACTGGGAATTGGTATCGACAGTAGCTTGCATATGGTATACAGAAGTCGGAATACCGGCGTGGGCTATGAAAATCTACTGCATACCAGCACGGCACGTGCCATTTTCTTCAGTGCGTTAACAACCTTGGCAGGATTTGGTAGTCTTATATTTTCTATTCACCAAGGAACATCCAGCATGGGGCAGTTGTTAACTATCGGATTGCTACTGACTTTGGTGTGTGTTCTGATTATTTTGCCGATTTTACTGCAATCAGCCAGTGACAAAAGAGAAATTACTGCATCGTAGCCTGTCAAAAAATTTTCTGCATTGCTGCTGTGATGTTAAAAACAAAAACAAATGCAAATGCTCATTATGCATGAACTGTGCATTTTCACCCCTTTCGCTTTGCATCAGTTGCTTAGAAAACGTTTTTCATTGGTTTGTTAAATCTTTATTCTGGTTTTACCGAATTACTTCGTGTTAAACCTGCGGCGAAGAAACCATCCGTTTGATGTGGTTTGGGAAATAATTGCAAAAATTCACCGGTATCCAGTGGTATCTTTTGATGAGACAACAGTTCGGTGCAATTCAACAAGCTAAACTGAGGGTACGCAGCCAGGAATTCGTTAATGACAGTTTGGTTTTCTTCCGGTAAAAAGCTGCATGTTGCATACACCAATCGTCCGCCCGGTTTTAGTAAACTGGCGGCTGCCGCGAGAATAGCAGCTTGTTTGGTTTTGAGTTCATCAATGCTTTGTGACGATTGCCGCCATTTTAAATCGGGGTTGCGACGCAAAGTCCCGAGTCCGCTGCAAGGAGCATCGACTAATACGCGATCAATTTTTCCAGCCAATCGTTTGATCTTTATGTCATTCTCATTGGTGATTCGCTGTATATGCAAATTAGATAGACCAGAGCGTTTGAAGCGCGGTTTCAAATTGTTTAGTCTTTTTTCAGAGACATCGAACGCATAAATGCGCCCTTTTGAATTCATTAAAGCACCCAGCAGCAACGATTTTCCACCTGCGCCTGCGCAAAAATCGACAACCATTTCGCCGCGCTTGGGCGCCAATAAATAGCCAAGTAATTGACTTCCTTCATCTTGCACTTCTATTTTTCCCGATAAAAAAAGTGCATGACGATTGATCGCAGGTTTTCCGGCAAGCCTGATGCCGCAAGGAGAGTAAGGTGTCGCTTGGGCATCAATACCCTCCTGCTCGAGTAATTCCAGCACTTCGCTGCGTTTGGCGAGGATTGTGTTAACACGGAGATCCAGCGGCGCGGATTTTTGTAGCGAGAGTCCCAAATCAAGAATGTCTGTATCCGACATGAAATGTTGTAATTTCTCTACCAGCCATGCAGGGAATTCGGCCTGAGTTGCTAGAGGAAATGCATCCGGTTTGATAGCTTTGATTTCTGACAACCATTTTATTTCGGTTTCGCTGATCAGCGACGCCAATTCGCGTAAATTCATTCCTTGAAGTTTAACTAAATACGCTAATACTAATGCGCGTGGTGTTACAATTTTCACCAAGCTTTCAAGAAAAAAACGGTGTCGCAGAATGCCGAAAACTGTTTCTGCAATGAATGCGCGATCCTGTGCTCCTAACAAAGGATTATCTTGGAAGAAACGCCGCAAGATCCCATCAGCCGGATATTCCAGAGGAAGTACAGTACGTATGGCAACAACAACTGCGTCCAGTTGAGAAGGCGTGAAATGCATTGATTTCCTGATGTGTAGTTGTAGCTGAATGATCGAATTATTGATTGGCTTTGTAACTGATATTAATTCCGGTGACTATTTTATCGATTTGACGGCCATTTTCTTCTGTCGAAACAATGCGAACAGGCAGCATATGATTGTTTAAAGCAAGCCATATGACTCTTTTAAGCTTGGAGTTTTTATCCTCTTGCCGGGTCAATACAATGGTTTTCATCTTTCCAATCGGAGTTTTGAGTGTTTCTTTGGTGATGGCATAACGCGACAACACCAAACTATGTCCATTTGTTATATGACGTTCTACCTGGTACTTAGGCAAGGGAGTAAACATAAAATTATAAGATAAGCTTAGCCGATCTAAAGTATCTTTGGGTAATTTTTCTTGTATTTCCCGTTTCTGATGGCTTAAAGTAATCGTGTGATTATTCCAATTAAATATAGCCAAGCTAGGTTCTTTTTTTCCACGTTTTTCATAAGCGCGAGTGGGTTTTAGCCCGCCTTCCGTAATCATCCCCTCGCTATGTCGCACGATCCTATTGGGTTCTAACAGCTTGAAAATTCCAGTGGCTTGCGCTTCGCTATTAATACTATAACTATTGCCTTTGTCGGTATGTTTGATTTCCATCACCTCATTGATTTCTCCTTCGCCGATATCTGTCGTCACGGCATAATTGATTTCAATGCGAGAAGGTATATCCGTTGCATAAACAGAAACTGAAGAACTTAATATTCCTAGTAGAAGAACTACGAGTATGAATTTCATTCGGATAATCCTGGCGAATAAAGCGTAATTTCACAGAAGCTGGAATCTAGTACTTCAACATGATTCTCAATTAATTTAATCCGATCTTCCATAAACCAGCGCACAGCTCGGGGGTAGATATGGTGTTCTTGCTGTAGAACCCGAATGGCTAATGTTTCTTCGGTATCCCAGGGTAATACAGGAATAGCTGCTTGAATTACAATAGGGCCGTGATCCAGTTGCGGAGTGACGAAATGTACTGTGCAACCATGGATTCTAATGCCTTCTTGCAGTGCGCGTGCATGCGTTCCTAAACCCGGAAATGCGGGTAACAATGAAGGATGGATGTTCATTAATCGGCCTTGATAACGTTGCACAAAGCGATCGCTCAGTATACGCATGAAGCCAGCCAGCGCAACCAATTTCGGCTGATGCGCGTCAATGCATTCTGCCAGTGCAGTATCAAATGTTTGCCGATCGGCGTAGGAGCGGTGATCAATCACATTCGTGTTAACACCATATCTTTTGGCGGTTTCTAAACCCAATGCATCGGGATCGCTACTGATGACTGTAATGTCATCGATTTGCGCTCTTGCTTCCAGCAGGGATTGCATATTACTGCCGCGGCCGGAGATCAAGATAACCAGTGATTCCATATATTCTAATGGCGATACATTAAACTATAACAGTGGCTGTTTGATTAGATGTGCGTGACTTGATTTCACCAATTTGCCACACTGTTTCACCTTCAGCACGCAGACTCTGGATTGCGCTATCAACATCACCGGGAGCAACCACAATCACCATGCCGATTCCGCAATTGAACACTCGCGCCATTTCGGATTCTGCAACATTACCTTGCTGTTGCAGCCAGTGAAATAGCGGCGGCATTTCCCAAGAATTTTTGTGTAATACGGCCATGAATTGATCAGGCAGAATACGCGGCACATTTTCAATTAATCCTCCACCGGTAATGTGCGCCAGCCCTTTAACAGGTAATTGTTGGATCAGCTTCAATATGGGTTGTACATAAATCTGCGTCGGTGCCATGATAATGTCAGCAATGGTCTTTCCATCCAAGTCGCTGGATAGGTCGACGCGATTTTTCTCAATGACCTTACGAATCAACGAATATCCATTGGAATGTGCGCCACTGGAAGCAAGCCCAAGCACGATGTCACCAGCTTGGATCGTGTTTCCGTTAATAATTTGGTCTTTTTCAACAATTCCGACGGCAAATCCAGCCAAATCATACTCATCTTTTGGATACATTCCGGGCATTTCTGCCGTTTCACCGCCGATTAATGAGCAGCCGGCCAATTCACAGCCTTTGGCAATACCGCCAACAACCGCAGTCGCTGTTTCTACATTCAATTTGCCGCAGGCAAAATAATCGAGGAAGAATAACGGCTCAGCACCTTGCACCAGAATATCGTTTACGCTCATCGCGACCAGATCGATACCTATCGTGTTGTGTCGGCCAAGCTGAAACGCCAGTTTAAGTTTGGTGCCTACACCATCTGTCCCTGAAACTAAAACAGGGCTCTGATATTTCTTGGGAATTTCAAACAATGCACCAAAACCGCCAATTCCGGTGATTACCTCAGGACGTAACGTGCGTTTGGCAAACGGTTTGATATTTGCAACCAGTTGATCGCCAGCATCGATATCTACACCAGCGTCACGATAGGATAATTGTTGTGTATCAGGATGATCAGAATTAGAGGAAATCAAGTTAAGTTCTCGCGTAGTTGCCGAATAAAGGCTGCTTAAAACTGTAATTTTAACGCAAATGAAACATGTGCATGAGACGGATACAAAAAATCATCCGAGTATTGACTCGGATATTGCCCTCTTAGCACGACCTCGTCAGGGAGTGGTATCACTCTGAAATGTAGCTCAATGGTTTGGCGGGTGCTGTTTTTGCCTATGCAATATGTCTTTTAGTGATTGCTCAGAGAATGCGTCTCATAAAATACCTCAGTCCGACATCTCATGTATGAGATCAACTGGATAGCACATTATTACTCTGGTTTGCGGTGCATGTTGGTGTTAACAATGCTTGTGCCACAAAGACCCCGCAACATCATAGAAAAGTCTATAGAATAACAAAAGCTTACTCAGTTTTTCCGTTCCAATTCAGTGATCATGTTGTATATATATGACACAACGAATTGTAATGTAAATTAACCTTTGTTTTAATTTTTCAATACCATTTAATTACAGTATATTGTAATTAAATTTAGTATTTGGTCGCTTAAGAAACAGGTTGTTAATATTTAGTGCAGGTAGTTTATTTAATAGGGTGATTGCGCAATGTTAAAAAAAGTCGTTGGCCTAATCCTTCTATTGACTGCAATCAATGGGTTTTCACAGCAAACATTTAACCCTGATAGCATCAGCAATGAGTTGATTATGGATTCTGATCCCATAATTGATTCTTCTGTAGCACATACTTCCGAACCTAAATTCTTAGAACAACCAAAAACAGCATTTGTGTTATTGGATACAGCTGTACCACCAGCAACTACGATGCGGTTATCGTGGCAGCCTAATCAATCTTCAGATGGTCTTTCCACGCCGACCCCTATTTTTGTCGTCAACGGTGCTCAGGAAGGGCCTGTGCTGTGCTTGACAGCTGCGATTCATGGCGACGAGCTAAATGGCATTGAGATTGTAAGGCGTGTACTTTATGGTGCTGATCCCAAACAATTATCCGGAACGATCATTGGTGTGCCGATTGTGAATCTGCAAGGCTTCCAGCGCTCATCCCGTTATCTGACGGACCGCCGCGACCTTAATCGCTTTTTTCCGGGGAATCCTCACGGCAGCTCTGCTGCACGGATTGCCTATTCATTTTTTAAAGAAATCATCAGTCATTGTAACTTTCTCGTTGATTTGCATACAGGTTCAGCGCATCGAACCAATCTACCGCAGGTTAGAGCTAATCTACTGCAACCGGGCGTAGCTGAATTTGCTCAGTCTTTTGGTATCTCTGTCATTCTTCATAGTGAAGGTTCAGTAGGGATGCTGCGCCATGCTGCAGTCGATATTGGGATTCCTTCGGTGACTTTAGAAGCAGGAAAATCCATGACATTGCAAGAACCCGCCGTTCGATACGGCGTTAAAAGTATTCAAACTCTGTTGGATAGGATGAATATGTTAGAAACTGCTCAACCATTAGAAACTCCAGATTCAATTTACTATCATTCAGCGTGGGTGCGCGTAAATCATGGCGGTATTCTGCTTGGCAATGTCAATTTGGGAGATAAGATTAACAAAAATGATATCCTGGGCATCGTCACAGACCCCATTACTAATATGCGCAGTGAAATAATCTCACCTTATAATGGTCGAATTATTGGTATGGCGATTGACCAAGTGGTTATGCCAGGTTTTGCAGGCTTTCATATCGGCATCAAGGAATCTGAAGAAAGAACCGCCAGAATAATTAATATTCCGGCTAAGAAACAGATTGTTCAGCATTTATCTACAATACCGGAATCAGAATAAATTCAGATTGAAGTTGTTTCTTTTCTGCTAATCCTGACAATGCAACGTTTTCGGCTGCTAATAAGACAAGCTAATGCAATTTCTTTAAGTGAAACGGCAACTATGATTTTGTGGCTGTCTAACGATGTCAAATGTAAGACCTGATCCCATGAATCCGCGTATATTACTCAGCGAGGAGACGTGGCAATGCTCCGTCCGGAGAATTCAGTGGACCAGCAGCATCTGATGCCAGATTCCTAAATATCGAGAATGGCTTACATATGTTGCGATTAGCAAAATGTAACGGCCTACTGTTAATGCAATAATCGCAGAATTTTTTCGTTCATTGCAGCATTTTAAGAAATTTCTTAGGTTTTGAATGTTAACTCAAGAAATATACCTACCCTTGAAGGGTTGGAGTTTCACTAAAATATGTCAAGACGCAATGCTTTCCAGTTATCCATTTTATTGATGCTATATGGTGCCCCCGTGACGTATGCGAGCGATACTATGCGGTGTGGCTCGAATCTGGTAGCGCTCGGAGACGCCAAATATGTAGTATTGAAGAAATGTGGTAAGCCAGAATCTATACAAGTTATTTCCAGCGCTATTGAGCGCAACATTGAAGAATGGTATTACGATTCCAGTGCAGCCAGCTTTCCGCAGCTGCTGACCTTTGAAGGATACCGATTAATCAGCATTCAAACTATATCGCGACAGGTACGGTAAATCGCAGAAACGATCGGTGTTTTACATTTGATATCTTTGTCTTTCTTCCGCGTGCTTTTACTTTTCTGGTATATCTTTTAGCGGTTGCCCTGGATTCGGCTTCCATTGTTGTCATTAACAAAATCATCTTCATCTAGAGAAATCCTGCGGTTAAGCTGATCGAAGATTAAAAGAACAATAAAGTAGAAGTGTCAAATGTAAGGCCTGATCTCAAGACTGCTAATCTGGCAATTGGGAAATAAACATATAGCATTATGTGAAAATTGACTCTTTATACAAGCTCATAAAATCTCTTATCGGCCTACCGGTAACGTTAATACCGGAGGTGTCACAGGAACAGGGCTAGCTTGTAAAGCAAAGATCTGGGTCAAAAGAGAAAATATGCTTTTTGACCCTAAATCAGCATCATCAATGTAAAACCATTGATTACGGTAGTAGACCGCAACAGCAGCCTGTTTTGGTCGTGCTGATTGTGATTTGATGCTAAATGGAAAATCACGAGGTTTTCCCACATTGGGGAATTGTGGCGTCACATAGTGCCCGTCGTCTCCATGACCATGGTCATGTTCAACCCATTGCGAGAGAAAATACATAATACCAAGCACTGAGCGAGGTCTTATATATATGGTATCTTGTCTGGGTTCCTTTTCGGTTTGAATAGTAGGATACGCTATCCGATAATATGTTTGTTTAGGGTTAAGATCAAGCTGTTGAATAATACTCTGTGTTTCTGAGTTTTTCAGAATGTCCGACTTGATATGTAAAAAATACTGTGGATTAGTGTCATTGGGATCAGACCCTAACAAGAGATCAAGTCCGCCGCGAGCGTCTATTTTACCCAGCAGCTTTACTATGCGGTCAAATTTGTGAATTTCGTGATTTGAAATGGAATCGGAATATAATACTCGGCTAATATTGTTAATCTCATTGATTTCTATCAAGCATAGAGAGAACAGGTGTTCAATATCCCAACCTGAGTGATAAAGCAAGGCTAATCTTTCTATAGTGAGTGGAGCCATCAGGTGACGAATGAAATTTTCGCCTTGCAGGGGTGTGTAAACCAATGTTGGTTGCGTGGAATAGCCTAAGTTGCCGGTTATGCCGAACATGGGTGCGATACTAGGCAGCGCTATCCTTCCGCCTTGGAGGCCCGATTGGAACGAAGATTGTGCCGTGATGCTGCTGACTTCAATAAATGACGTAGAATCCATGAAGTGGAGCCGAACCAGGTTCAGCAATAGTTGTTCATCATTAGTGACTTGCAGTGCAGCATTGTAATTGATGCGCTCTCCGGTCATGGTCCATGATCCAAATGACGCGCAACCGACAACTGTAGCTAGGATGCAGGACGCAATGATTTTAGTGCCGATCCTTTTTATTTGACCTATGATCTATCTCCTCTGTAAAGATTCATTAGCATACAACTCAGGAACCATGGGAGCAAACTTATATGTTACATCCTAGTTCTAATTAAAAATACTTAATAATAAAATATATGCGCTCAATTTCTGGAAGTAATATCTACGGCTTTAGCGAAAATTGGATTGGTAATGAAGTATTGCATTGAACAGAAGAATTCTGGATGTTAGCTGATCACAATTTTGTCGTACCAAATATCACTGAGTCGATTGGGTTTATAATTCTTTTACATCAGATCTCACCGGAATAACTTGTCATTTTGGTGGATGCCATGAACCTATCATGCTGTGTTTTTAGCAGCAAAGATAAGCGGATGAATGGTATGATCTACGCTAATTTTTGTTGCAGTGACCCCGCCATGGGGCGGTATTTGTTTTTTCTTTTAGGGAACCCGTAGACACTAGCTTCCAGTTTTTCTGGCAGTTTTTTTAATGCAGAGGTCATTCATGTCTTTTAGTATAGCCAACCTGTTATCGCAACATCGTACCGATAAATTCGACTTGCACGATCGGTATTTGAATGCTCAGTTGGTTAGGGTTCTGAAAACGATTGGCTATGACCGCAATTATGAACGTGCGGCGGGGCAATATCTGTATGACGAACACGGTAATGAATACCTCGATTTGTTGAGCGGTTTTGGCGTATATGCATTTGGCCGCAACCATCCGACCATTGTCAATGCGTTAAAAGAAGTATTGGCGCTTAATATGCCCGATTTGGTGCAAATGGATGTGTCGATTTTGAGTGGCTTATTGGCCAAGGAGATTTTAGCCACGACGCCGGATAATCTGGAGCGGGTATTTTTTTGTAATTCAGGTACTGAGGCGGTTGAAGGAGCGATAAAGTTTGCGCGTTACGTCACCAAGCGCAATCGGATTGTTTGTTGTGATCATGCCTATCATGGGTTGACGATGGGGGCTTTGTCGTTGAATGGCGAGCAGATTTTTAAGGATGGCTTCGGCCCGTTGCTGCAGGATTGCGGTTCGGTTCCATTTAATGATCTCGTGGCATTGGAAAAAGCTCTAAGTAATCGTGATGTAGCCGCTTTTATTGTCGAGCCAATTCAGGGCAAGGGGGTAAATATCCCGGATGATAATTATCTGTCTGAGGTTGAGCGCTTATGTAAAAAATATGGCACATTGTTTGTCGCTGATGAAATTCAAACCGGCCTTGGGCGTACCGGAAAATTCTGGGCTATTGAACACTGGGGTGTGAAGCCTGATATGGTATGCATGGCCAAGGCGTTATCCGGCGGTTTTGTGCCAGTTGGCGCAGTGGCCCTGACGCAGGAGATCATGGATGGCGTGTTTAACCGCATGGATCGGGCAGTCGTGCACGG
>NZ_JALHQJ010000084.1 GCF_022842015.1 Nitrosomonas sp.
CTGGACGATGCTGTTATAAACACTGCTGAAAGTACGCTGGTCTGCGCCTTCTTCGATCATGAAGAAATTGGCAGCAAAAGCCATATCGGAGCTGCCGGTAATTTTTTAACCGATGTGTTGCAGCGGGTCAGTATTGCGACTTCACCGGACCGGGAAGCTATGTCATGCGCGTCAGCGAATAGTTTTTTGATCAGCGCGGATATGGCGCATGCTTATCATCCCAACTTTGCTTCAGCCTATGAAGCTGACCATAGTGTGATTGTCAACCAAGGCCCGGCGATTAAATCTAATGCGAATCGACGTTATAGCACTGAAAGTATTTCCACCGCACATTTTATTCGCTGGTGTAAAGAAGCGGATGTCCCCTATCAACGCTACTCGCATCGTAGCGACTTGCCTTGCGGCAGCACGATCGGTCCGATTGCTTCAGCACAGCTGGGTATTCGTAGCGTCGATATTGGCTGCCCGATGTGGGCGATGCACAGCATTCGCGAAAGCGCAGGGGTGCAGGATCATGAATATATGATTAAGGTACTGAAGCGATTTTTTAGTAATTGACGGCGCGATAGAATTGTCGCCACTAAACTGTGTGTCAAATCGTAAGCAACTCATAAGAATATTAATCGTTGTGAGAAAACTCACTGCTTTTCATTCTGTGAAAATATAATAATCATCGCGGGAATGCGTTTGAGAATCAAACGGGCGACTCTGAATAGCCCTTGATTTGATTCTTCTAAACATCATAAACACGGATAAAAAGAGGCTCGATATGCTCGAAATTATGATTGCGGTTTTTCTGATATACGCACTTTTTTCTGGATTAGTCAGCGGCGTCAATGAGTTGATAATCCAGTGGCTTGAAATGCGAGGCAAGGTGTTATTTGAAGGCATTGCAATGATGCTGGGAGAATTGCCCAAGAAAACCTATAAGCCGGGTATTTTTAAACCATTTTTCATAAAAGACGCCAGTCTTACCGAAGATCTATACAAACACCCGTTGATTGACTCGCTGTCACCGGCGGGGAGCACGAGACCTTCGTATATATCGTCGGCCACTTTCTCAGCGGTACTCGTTCAAACGCTATCGAATGATGGCTCATTGGCTGCATTGCGGCAGAAACTAGATGACCGAAATACCCACTTGGGTAAATTATTCGGCCCTATGCTCGATGAAGTCCATGGAGATGTGGAAAAATTCAAAACCAAAATCGAAGCTCATTTCAATGAAGTCATGGACAGAGTGGGCGGGTGGTACAAACGCCGAGCGCAAGTTGCACTGTTTACGATTGGATTGGCACTGGCCGTGTTATTTAACGTGGATAGCATTCATATCATGCAACAACTGCAAAAAAACCCAGCGCAAGTGGAAAAGCTGGTACAGATGGCAGAAGCTAAACTTCAAGATATTGAAGAGCGAAATCAGAAATCAAACGCCAATGTAGACGTTGTTCCAGAAGTTGATAAAAGTGTGGATGTCAACATCATCAAAACACAACTTGCGGACCTTAAGAGTCAATTCGAATCCTTCAATAATTTGGCATTACCTATTGGATGGGCATTTTCAGATCAGCCCGATTCTTGGCTTGATTCTTTTGATTACCCAGCTCAACAAAACCGAGGCTTAAGCTTGCTTGGCTGGTTTCTCACTGCTTTGGCAGCCACACTGGGTGCGCCATTCTGGTTTGATGCTATCTCTAAACTATTTGCAATTCGCGGGGCCGGTAAAAAACCTGATGAATCTGCTACAGCATCTGAAGTACCAGTAGTACAAGTGGTTACATCTCCAGGGAACGTCGCTGCGGTGCATGATATCCAACTGAACGATTTCGAAGCGAGTCGGTTAAATGGTGATGATATTGAGGGTTTGCAAAGAGCCTTGGGAATTCCCGCTGCAAAAATAAATGGAAAATTTAGCGAGGAACTGAGAAATTCGCTCCGCGAATGGCAACGCATCACTGGAAGAACCGTAACCGGCCAATTTGATGAGCCGACTGTATTGGCTCTGCTATACCCTGAATCAGGAAGAAAATAGACATGGCTAGTAGTGTACAAATATTGCCTCAGGCAGGACGCCCGAATATCTCTCCTGAAACGCTGGAAGCATGGCTGACTCCTCACAAAGTAGAACTTCAAAAGTTTCAGCTATGGATTGTGGGGATTCGCGGTTTCTTTCCTGCTATTGGCCCTTCCGGTCAGAATGACCGCAATGTATACGATGATGCGATCATTCTGCGGGTTCCGTCCCTCAATATTTTTTCTGCTTTTAATGGCAATACCGATCCCTCAAGAATATACAACGGTTTCGGCAAGAGTGAGCAAACCAAAGGGATGGCAGTCCTGAAAACAGGATTATGGCCGGCTTACCGTTTTGACCGGCATAATGGTAATCAACCACATGAAGCTATCTGCCAGCGAGCGGGTACGGTTACGGTAATCCGGGACGGCGATCCACCCTACCCGGATACCGGGAATTTTGGCATTAACATTCATCGAGGGGGGTATACAAAAACATCCAGCCTTGGATGCCAAACCATTCCCCCGGAACAATGGGATGAGTTTTATTATCAAGCGAGTGATGCTGCAAAGAAACTTTGGGGAAGCGCATGGAAAAGCAAGGTCGTTGCTTATGTGTTGCTGGAAAATAAGGCATAGCCTCACTCTCACCAAAAATATTAAAGCTGGCCGGAAGTTTTAAGCTGCAGCAGGTGATTATCGTATGATTAATGCGCTGGGATGTTGAATTAACAAGCTGTAGTGATCCTTGTTGCGCGATACCCAACCGCGAATCTCTAGTGATTTCCCAACATAAGTGCTCAGTGCAGGGAACAGATCGAGGTTTGTATTCAAGATGCGTATATCAATCTTATCATCAAATATCAGGCGCGTGTATTTCCTGCTTTTCTTAATCGATGCCGGGGTTCCGGTAAATCGCTGCCAGCCTTTGTTGTGGTTGGCAATTTGCGCGATTAACTTGGGTTGATAATCCGGCATGGACCAGATGCCGAGTTTTTGTTTCTCAGCCTGCTGCTGCGCCTGAATCAGTTTGTCGCTGTAACGTATATTGGGCGGGATGATACTGACGAAGGCCAGGCCATTTTCCAATAGTGCCTGGTTGATATGTTTGCCATCGGGCGTAAAAACATGGGCAAGCAGACGCTTGTACTTATCCCGCTTGGTTTGATCATATTCCAGATAGACTTTCTCTGCCTGTAACTGGGCCTGTAACCACTTCTTAGCCGCAACGCCGCCGGGCTCTTCCGCGCGCAGCCGACTTTCAATTTCAGGGGTGTTGATGCCTAACAAGCGAATCTGTTTTTTATCTTCCAATATAATGGTGTCGCCATCGTATACTCTGACAACAGAATGTAAATGACGCCCGGGTTGACTGACAATATCGAGTTTTTTGGCGCCAGTTGAGGGTACGTCTGAATAGGTTATCCGGCCCCGGTCATCGACGCTGCGGTAGATTTCGCTTGCGAATCCAATGGATGTGACGAAACTAAGGATTAGGTAGCCGATGAAATAATGCTGTTTGCTAAAGAACATAGCCGATATCTCAAAAAAATGGATGCAGCAAGCCGTTGGGAAACGTTTTCGAAACCTCTGATGCAAGGTAAAAACAAGTTCAAAGTACTAAATAAAATGAGTATTTTGAACTTTCTTTTAACGCTGCATCAGCAATGTAGACAGCTTTTTAACGATCCAGTTAGATAAAACTTGGCCTGCATGATGCCATCATATCTGACTATAGTTAATTGCATCAATGTCAATGATCGTGCGTGATCTCTCCACAAAATGATTTTGCGAAGAGATGCGGAAAAATAAGTTGAGTGACTAGTGCGCTATGCTACTCACAAACAGAGGATTTACTGCTTTGATTCTACGACGATATCCCAGAAAGCCTAACAACCCTAATCCGGCTAACCACATCGCATAGGTTTCTGGTTCAGGAATCGGTGGTAGTGGTATCCCATCTATGCCACTCGCTACCGTTCCGCCGATGCCAAATTCACCACCGATAGCACTGTTTAACGCTAAGATTCCATCAGCATTCAATAGGATAGAACGAAACTGAAATCTATCCGACGGATTGTAAATGAACGACCCGTAGGACACGCCAGTCATTAAATCGTTATAAACTGAAGGATTGGTTCCTGTCGCACGTACTTCGGATAATGCGGATGTGATATCGAATAGCTGATAGTCCACTGATCTACCGGCGATTGAGTAGGTAAATAAAGTAAGTGATGCTGAAGTAATAGTTTCACTGATATCTGAAAAATCGAATGTAAAGAAATTGTTGTGATTATCTGTGGTACTACAGCTAGGAAAACACGTCCCAGCGATATAATTTTTGTTTTGCGTTTCATGTTTTGAGCTAGTCCACCAACCGCTGTCAGAAATTGGCAAAAAAAAATCTCCGCTGTTTGTGGTAATATTCAGGCCATTGGATGTGTTTAAGCCATCGTTGCTGAAACCAAATACGTTAATTTCTGCTAATGCTGATCCGGACATCGAAATT
Organism: Nitrosomonas sp.; assembly: GCF_022842015.1. GTDB lineage: Bacteria > Pseudomonadota > Gammaproteobacteria > Burkholderiales > Nitrosomonadaceae > Nitrosomonas. The sequence goes on from NZ_JALHQJ010000084.1 coordinate 4,523, forward strand.
CCAATAATAAGCAGCACGAAACTCAGCATATTATTTAACTTCTTCATTTTTCTTGCCTCCAATTAAATCGTTATTCAATTAACCAGGAAGATATATACGGTGCTACTGATTTATACCACAATTTTATTCAAGTAATTGTCAATGCTTGTGGAGAAGCAAGCTATCGATTCTTTCTTCGAAGGTATTCTGAGTAGCTGCCATTTTGATAATGACAAAAAATCTATAGTGCTGGTTGCAAATATTCATAATTTTGTGCGGAATGTCAAATGAAAGTTACTCAGATATTTTCGGAACAAGAAAACTACGCCGAAAAGCAATTTAAGCCAAACTTCTGGAAGAAAGTGGATTAAAATTGACGCCTATTAAATCGGACTGATCGATTGATGATATAAGCAACACCAAGTATTCCTCGATTATCCATAGGCGTGTCAGAAACATTTTAAATTATTTCAAAAGTACTGCGATTATTGCTCATTTTTTCTCAAAAAAATTAATCATTGAGTATGGCATCTGAAACTTTGATTGAGGTCAATGACCTGAATTTTTCCTATCCTACGCGCGCGATTCTGAACGGCATCAATATGTCCATGCGGCGCGGCCAGGTCATTGCGGTGATGGGCGGCAGCGGGTCAGGGAAAACAACGTTATTGCGATTAATCAGTGGCGCGATTCAACCCACTTCCGGATACGTAAAGTTTGCCGGAGAAGTGGTGCATGAACTGGATCGTGATGCGCTGTTCAAGCTGCGACGCAAAATGGGCATGCTGTTTCAGTTTGGCGCACTGTTTACCGATTTGTCCGTGTTTGATAATGTGGCTTTCCAGATGCGTGAGCATACCAATTTGCCAGAATCAATGATTCGTGATCTGGTATTGATGAAGTTGCATGCCGTAGGTTTGCGCGGCGGACATCAGTTGATGCCCAATGAATTATCCGGCGGGATGGCGCGGCGTGTGGCTTTAGCGCGCTCAATCGCGCTGGATCCTATGTTGATCATGTATGACGAACCATTTACCGGGCTGGATCCGATTTCGTTAAGCGTGATTGGCAATCTGATTCGGCGATTGACGGACTCTCTCGGCATGACTTCGATAGTAGTGACGCACGATGTGCATGAATCGTTAAAAATTGTTGATTATGTTTACTTTATTGCAGATGGCGTGATAGCTGCCGAAGGCACGCCTCAAGAAGTGCGCGAATCAATTGCACCTTTTGTGCATCAATTTATCCACGGAGAAGAAGATGGACCGGTACCTTTTCATTATCCTGCACAAGCCTACCGGAAGGATTTGAATCTGGAGGATATCGTTGCTTAAGCAGATTATATCCGGCATTCAGAATATTGGGCATCGTGCGATCGAAAGCGTCTGGCGACTGGGTGTTGCCAGTCGTTTTTTTATTCTGGTGTTATTAAAATCCGGCACCAGTCTGCGTCGATTTAATCTGGTTATACGGGAATTATATTTTACCGGTGTGCTGTCACTGATCATCATCGTGGTATCAGGCTTGTTTGTGGGGATGGTGCTCGGTTTACAAGGCTATGAGACATTGCAGAAATACGGTTCGGAGTCAGCCGTTGGCACGCTGGTGGCATTGTCTTTGGTGCGTGAGTTGGGCCCGGTCGTAGCAGCGCTATTGTTTGCCAGCCGGGCCGGTTCTGCCATTACTGCAGAAATAGGTTTGATGAAAGCAACCGAACAATTGGCAGCAATGGGGATGATGGCGGTTGACCCGATTGCCCGTGTCGTCGCTCCGCGGTTTTGGGCTGGCGTGATTTCCATGCCGTTTTTGGCAGCGATGTTTTCAGTAATGGGTGTTTTTGGTGGATATCTTGTTACTGTGTTATTCATCGGCGTGGATGAAGGTTCTTACTGGTCGCAAATGCAAAGTGCGGTTGATTTCCGGTTTGATATATTAAATGGTTTCATTAAAAGTTGTTTTTTTGGTGTGGCGGTTACCGCAATTGCGGTTTTTGAAGGATATGATGCACCGCCGACGGCAGAGGGCGTATCCGGCGCGACTACGCGCACGGTAGTCACTTCTTCATTAGTCATTTTAGGACTCGATTTTATTTTGACCGCTTTTATGTTTAGAGGGGTGAGTTAATGCAGCGGACAACGATGGATTTATGGGTGGGTGTGTTTGTGATTACAGGTATCATTGCGCTCATGATCCTGAGTCTTAAGGTTGGCAATCTGAATGTTTATAATCCTGCGCAAAGTTATGTGATCACCGGGAATTTTGAGAATATTGGTGGCTTAAAGATCCGTGCACCAGTAAAGAGCGCAGGTGTCGTAGTTGGGCGTGTAACGAATATTCAGTTTAGTACGGAAACTTACGATGCGGTTGTGACTATGAGCATGGATGGCCAATTTGAATTTCCTAAAGATACGTTTGCCAGTATTTTGACGTCAGGGTTGTTGGGAGAACAGTATATTGGATTGGCTGCAGGTGGCGATGAAGTGAAGCTCAAAGAGGGTGATAAAATAATGAAAACCAATTCTGCCATGGTGCTTGAGGAATTAATCGGACGCTTTTTATTTAATAAAGCGGCGGAAGATGATTCTTTCTAATTCAATGGATTGTTAATTTTATTCTGGTTGGTTAGTATTGCATATTACGATTTACGATTAAAAACTTGGTGAGGTGATAATGAAAAGGTTTCTCGGGTTAATGATACTCATGTTTGCTAACTTGGTGGCATCGTCTGCTTGGTCAGTAGATCTAGCACCGGACAGACTAGTGGATAGAACAGTGAAGGAAGTGATCGGGATTATCCAGAAAGATGAAGAGCTGAAAAGCGGCGACAGAGAAAAAATGTTCGATTTGATCGAGGCTAAAATTCTGCCACATTTCAATTTTTCGCGCATGACGCAGCTTGCAATGGGGCAGCATTGGTCCAAAGCCCAGCCGGAGCAGCAAAATAAGATTGTAAATGAATTCCGCATACTGCTAGTACGCACTTATTCCAACGCATTGACAAGTTATCATGATGAAACGATTAAAGTGAATCCATTACCTGATTTAGGTGATCGTACTGAAGCCAAGGTGCGTACCATGGTGATTCAAGGGAAAGGAAAAGAGCCCGTTCCGATTGATTACAGTATGGAGAAGAAACCCGATGGCTGGAAAGTCTATGATGTTACAGTGGCTGGTGTGAGCCTAGTGACAAATTATCGTGGAAGTTTCAACAGTCAGGTTCGCAAAGGCGGCGTGGAAGGGCTTTTGAAGGCCTTGTCGGATAAAAACAAGTCGCTTGAGGGTAAAAGATAGTTGTGACAGTGAGCCGATCCGATCCTTACGCCACAATGATTTTTCGTGATAACAACAGAGTTATTGTGCAAGGTCCGGTCACGATTGGTAATGTTGTGCGGTTGATGCAAGAAGGAATTGCGCTGTTTGATGATCAGCCATTAACGATTGATCTGGAGAAAGTGTCTGAAGTCGATTCAACCATTGTCAGCATGTTGCTTGAATGGTTGCGCGCAACACGCAAAAATACCCATACGCTGCAGTTTATTAACGTGCCTGAAAATCTCACCAGCCTGATTCAGTTATATGGGGTGGCGGAATTAATTCCGATTCCGCCACCCCCAGCCACAGCCCAAAGCACATCTTGATACGATTCTGCTGTCTCTGAAGTTTCTTATAATTTAACTCCCTATACGATGTTATCTGCGATTGAAATCAAGCGCGTATGTAAAGATTTTGGGGGGGTGCGCGCATTAATAGATATTGATCTGGAGATTCTCCCAGGGGAGTTCTTTGCATTGTTGGGTCCCAATGGTGCCGGAAAAACAACGCTGATCAATATTATTGCCGGCTTGTCTTTGGCCGATAGTGGTTCAGTCAATGTGATGGGACACAACGTTATTACACAATACCAGCAGGCACGGCGGAATCTGGGGGTCGTTCCACAGGAATTGGTATACGATCCTTTTTTCAGCGTACGCGAAGTTTTGCTCATCCAATCGGGCTATTACGGGATAAAACACAATAATCGCTGGGTGGACGAAATTATTGAACGCCTCGATTTAACCGGCAAGGCCCATGCGAATATGCGCTCCCTGTCCGGTGGCATGAAGCGGCGTGTTCTGGTTGCACAAGCATTGGTACACAAGCCGCCAGTCATTATTCTGGATGAACCGACAGCGGGTGTGGATGTTGAATTGCGCCAAACCTTATGGGATTTTATCAAGCAACTTAACCAGGATGGGCATACGATTGTTCTGACCACACATTACCTGGAAGAGGCGGAAACCCTGTGCAACCGTGTGGCGATGCTCAAGGACGGTAGGATTATTGCGTTGGATAGCACGCAAAGTCTGATTGGAAAACTGGCTGCAGGCAATTCGGTGAGAATAAGGCCGCTGCCTGATCGTTTACCATTGGCGCTCCAACCGCTGAAGAAAAGTTGCACTAATGGTTTGTATGAACTACGAATAGATAATTATGCGCACATAGAATTTATTCTGTCGGCTTTGAGATCTGAAAATATACACATACAGGAGATGTATTTGCAGCAACCTGATCTGGAGGATGCTTTTGTTAGTCTCATCAGAAATAGCGGAAAAAAATTACAATGACCGGTTTTTTTACCCTGCTACATAAGGAATTATTACGTTTCTGGAAAGTTGGTTTTCAAACCATCATAGCGCCGATGGTTTCCACTTTACTGTATTTACTGGTTTTCTTTCACGTGTTAGAGACGCGGGTGGAAGTTTATCCGGAAATAGCGTATGTCGTTTTCCTAATTCCGGGATTGATCATGATGTCAGTGATCCAGAATGCCTTTGCAAACTCATCTTCCAGCATGATTCAATCCAAAATTAGCGGCAACATCGTATTTGTACTGCTTTCGCCCATCACGTATCGTGCCATATTTTTTGCTTATATTCTGGCATCCATTGTTCGGGGGCTTTTGGTGGGTCTGGGCGTTTATCTGGTCACATTGATATTTTTTGATATTCCGCTACTATTACCCCTTTGGGCACTATTGTTTGTCATTCTGGGAAGTGCGATACTGGGCGCACTGGGATTAATTGCAGGAATTCTGGCAGACAAGTTTGATCAATTAGCCGCTTTTCAGAATTTTATAATTTTACCCCTCACATTTTTATCAGGCGTCTTCTATACCATTCATTCACTGCCAGCCGGTTGGCAGTATTTATCTCACCTTAATCCATTCTTTTATATGATTGATGGATTTCGCTACGGTTTTTTTGGTATATCGGATATTTCGCCTCATATCAGCTTATTGATTGTTTCTATGTGCCTGATAGCGATATCTGCTCTGACCATCAATCTGCTCAGAAGCGGATATAAACTGAGGCAATAAAAAAATTTTGCTTTACTTTAATATGCATAACGCATGAAGGAGAATTGAAATGCTTACCGCAGAGGAAATTAAAACATATATTGAATCATCACTACCCTGTGAACTTGTGCAGGTGGAGGGAGACGACGGGGTTCATTTTCATGCACTGATCGTCAGTTCTGAATTTAATGGGAAGAATGTGGTACAACAACATCAGTTAGTTTACAAATCACTGGGCGATAAAATGAAGCAGGAAATTCATGCACTATCGATGAAAACGTTGACACCTGAACAATGGACAGCAGCTTCCCAATGATGCATATAAATCACTGACAATTTGGTTGACATCGTTCAATCAAAGAATAATTTATAACCATCCCTATTTATTGATCTGGAATTTCATTGTTTAGATTACTTGGTGCATTCGTCGGGTTTTTCATCTTTGGCTTTTTGGGCATTTTCCTGGGCTATTTTGTTGGAAGCTTTATAGATCGATTTAACGCGTACGGTTCAGGTGGGATGAATCCATTTAACGCTACGCGCCGCCAGTCGTTGTTTCTGGAAACCACTTTCATATTGATGGGAAAGCTGGCTAAATCCGATGGACGTGTTTCTGAGACTGAGGTGTCGCATGTGGAGCTGTTCATGCAGAAACTTGGCATGACGCACGAGCACCGCTTAAAAGCCATTGCTTTATTCAAGCAAGGTGCATCGACTAACTATGATATTCATCCGCAAATAAATCAATTTCTCTCTGTATGTGGCGCATCCAGCAACTTGAAACAAATGTTGCTGGTGTATTTGATCATTATGGGATTATCGGACGGACAATTGAATTCCGTCGAAGAGGCGCTTTTGCGCGAGATTGCCGGGCACCTTGGGTATCATCAGGTGGCATTCGATCAGCTAATCGACATGGTGAAGAATCAAATGCACTTTGCCGGCGGACAGACAAGCTCACCCAGTGCACTGGAGGATGCATACCGAGCGCTGGGCGTCAGTAAGAATAGTACAGATCAGGAAATCAAACGGGCTTATCGAAAATTAATGAGTCAATACCATCCAGATAAATTGATGGGGCAGGGTGTACCGGAGGAGATGGTCGCAATGGCCACAGAACAAGCCCAAGAAGTCCAGACTGCCTATGATTTAATTAAAAAGAATCGGGACCAAAATCGGTAGGACCTCTTAATCGACTCAATCACTCAATTGAATCATGAAACCACTGCTGTACACATTCCGCCGTTGCCCCTATGCGATGCGTGCCCGATTGGCCATTAAAGTCAGCAGAGTCGAAGTGGCGATGCAGGAAGTCAGTCTGCGCGCCAAGCCGCGAGAAATGCTGGAATGCTCACCGAAAGGCACTGTGCCGGTATTAAAGTTTGCCGATGGAAATGTACTCGAACAAAGTCTGGACATCATGCAGTGGGCGCTTTCCATCAATGATCCTGAGTGCTGGCTGGAAAGCGATCAGGAAAAATCGAACGAACTTATGTCCTTGATTACGCAAAATGACGAATCGTTTAAACCGGCGTTGGATCTTTACAAGTATGCCGTTCGCTTTCCCGAGCATTCTGAGGCTTATTACCGCGAACAAGCCGAACCCTTTTTAGCTGACCTGAATACACGGTTGAGTAAGGACGGTTACCTGCTGTATGGCCGCTATACATTGGCTGATATGGCCATCTTTCCTTTCATCCGGCAGTTTTGTAATGTCAACCCGGATTGGTTTTATGCTTCACAATATAATTGTCTGACTCAATGGCTGAATTGTTTACTTGAATCTGAATTGTTTCAAAGCGTAATGCAGAAAGAAGTTGATTAACAGACTGATACTGCTGAAAAAGTATTCGAGGTGGGCAATGCATCATAGTGTCAAATGCACAGAAATTTTATTAGGCACTTCCTCCTTTAAAGAAACTCTGAATAACTGTCATTTCGAGCCTGGCAAGCTAATCTATGATATTGAGCACCAGAGATGCCTCACTTTGCTCGGAATGACATATGGGGGTTACTCAGAGTTTCTCTCGGTTTGATTGTTTCACGGTGATAGGGTATCACTGCATGCACATCTCACACTATTTGAGGCAGCATACAGGTACTTCCAGGAATCCAAATTTCGTCACAATACTTTGTGATCAGATTGAATATTTTGTTTCTTTCGACGCGCCATAAAACCGAGTAGACTTAATCCAGCTAAAAGCATCGCGTAGGTTTGGGGTTCTGGAATCGCAGCAATAGAAATATTTCCAAACTGAACAAGGTCCAGTGCGATACCGCCGCTGGATGTGTTGTAGAGAGTTTGGTCAACCGTTACGCTGTGAAATTGCCCCACGCCACTGATAGTAAGTGGTGTTGTGAAGTTGCCAGTTTCCGTATAGCTCGCCTGCCCAACGAGTAAACCATCAAGACCATAGGCCGAGATCGTGATGATGTTTCCGCTGCTTCCAAACAAATCAGCGGAGTAGCCAAAAAAATCCGTAGTTCCAAGTACTCCGTCATTGCCAGCAGCGAAAAAGGAAAACGACACTGGCGTGTCGTAGTCTATCCTTCCATTGCCGTCGATCCCGGCGAGTCCGTTAAAGCCCGAAGGAGCAGACCCGGAGGGTAATGCAACCAATGCCGCTCCATCAATTATTAGGCCAACATTAAGGTACTGGTCTGTCACCCGGGCAGAGGCTGGCACGATCGTGCTCTGCACATACGATGTCGCCACAAGACCACCGGGCAACGATTGCTCGAAATCTATGACCGTGTTGGCAATAACGTAACTGGGAAAGAAAAACGCGATTGCGGCACAAATGGTTATACATGACTTTGATTTCATTTATTCTCCCTGAATTTGTTTTGAAGTGGAGATGTCATTAGTTGTCAATACCATCGCGAGTAGGACTTTATTCGCAAATTATAATGTGGTCAACCAATTCTGGACAATCAGAAAAATAGTGCTTACTCGTTCATGTCAATCCAGCTCACATCGAAATGATAACTTGGAAGCTCAGATGGTGCGCTAAATTTCTGGGTAAGCTCTAAAATAAGCTCCTATTAGCTCAATAAGAAGGCACAAAGTTAATTTGTGCCTTCTTATTGCCGATAAGGAAAGTTAAGTCTTTTCTAGGTTGTGCTTTGCCCTTCAGTTTTACTTTTACGCATCATCATAAAAGCAGCAGCGCCCGCAATCAGCAATACGATTGATACAATGATCGTAATCTTCGATATCGGACGGCCTTCACCTACTG